>DATHRQ010000028.1:0-9037 GCA_035465095.1 Anaerolineales bacterium
TGTAAGCGACTCCAGAGCCGATTTACGGATAACCAGATCGCGGGCCTTACGCGCCGCATCGCGGGCACGGGCCGACGTAAGACATTTGGCAATGATCGCCTTGGCCGCCTGCGGATTCTCTTCCAGGAACGTGCTGAAGGCCTCGCCGATGATCTGCGTGGCATACGTCTGTACCTCGGGATTCATCAATTTGACCTTTGTCTGTGACTCAAACTGCGGGTTGGGATGTTTCACCGAAACGATCGCGGTCAGGCCTTCACGTGTATCGTCGCCGGAAAAGTTCGGGTCGGCATCTTTGAGCAGCCCATTCTTACGGGCATAATCGTTGATGACACGCGTCAGGGATGAACGTAAACCTGTCAGGTGCGTACCGCCGTCAACGGTGTTTATCGTGTTTGCGAACGAATATACAGACTCTGTATAGGCATGCGTATATTGAATGGCGGCCTCGACGCTGACACCCTCGATCTCTTTCTCAACATAAACAACCGGATGAAGGTTCTCACGGTTGCGGTTTAAGTACCGTACAAAGGAGGTGATGCCGCCTTCAAAATAAAAGGTCATCTGGCGGTCAGTGCGCTCATCCAGAAAACGGATGGTCACACCGCGTGTGACGAACGCCATTTCACGGAAGCGTTGTACAAGCGTATCGAAGCGATAATCGATATCCTCGGTGAAGATCTCTTTATCAAATTTGAAATGCTGGCTTGTGCCTGTCTCGTTCTTGCCGACCTTTCCAATTTGCTTGATCTTGCCCTGTGGCACTCCGCGTTTGTATTCCTGCCTCCACAATTTGCCGCCGCGTTTGATCTCTGTTATAGCCCATTCGGAGAGGGCATTCACAGCGCTGACGCCCACCCCATGCAGACCACCAGAGACTTTGTAACCGCCCCCGCCAAATTTACCGCCCGCACCGATCACGGTCATGACCACATCCACGGTTTCCATGGGTCGGCCGTTCGCATCCTTTTTGGATGGGTGAGGCCCAACGGGAATGCCGCGCCCGTTATCTTCCACGGTCACGCTGCTGTCGGAATGAATGGTAATGTTGATCTCGGTACAGGCTCCCATTAACGCTTCATCGATCGCATTATCCACTACTTCATAAACAAGATGATGCAGCGCTTTAATATCCGTACCGCCCACATACATACCCGGCCGCCTGCGGACATGTTCTATGCCCTCAAGTGCCTGGATGGCGCTAACATCATAACCTGCTGTCTTCTTTTTTGTAGTCGTTGCCACTACTAACCTCCAGAAATACCCTTTTCCGTTCCAGGAAGCGGGTCAAGAAAATAAAATTCGTCAGACCTTCGACGATGGTTTTTTGTTGATTTCCTTAAAACGATCATACACGGTCTGCAGCCAGTCTCCCATATCACGATAATATACGAAACTGGCGGTAACCAACGCGGTTGTTACGAACGCATGCCCCGCAAAACCGACCAAAGCCAGCCACGATTCGCTTTTCGGCGCGCGCCATAATTGATCCAATCCACGTGAAAGGATGAATACACTCAAAACGAACATGCCGCTGGTCGGTAATGAAAAACGTATCATCCTCAAACTTGAGAGGATCGAATTCAGCGCGTTCTGTTTACGGACAAATATCCCATACGGCGTAAAGAACAAGGGAACGATCAGCCAGAAGGAAAAGAAAGAAATGACAAGCACTGCAATATTCGCGATCAATGGGCTGAGCGAATAGATCACAACCAGGATAAATAATATGGGTATCACCATAGCCATCAAAAACAGCACCAAAAACACGGATAAAAAGACCGTCTGAACGATAGACCGCTGGATGCCAACACCCGCTTCGTCCTCGCCCTGAATTGATAAGGATATCTGACGGAAAAACACGCCTCCGATAACCCAACCAAGCGGAATCAGGATCGCCATCAACCCCAGCAAAACCCAGACGGACGAAACCACCACAACGTTCTGCAACCCCAAGGGGTTTGTGACCGGCAAAGATTGTGCCGACAGGCTGTCAATTCCCACAGGGAACCAATACGACTTGGACAACAAACTGATCAAATTGAAATCCTGCAGTCTGTCCAGAAATATTTCCTGATTTTGCATGAAAACTTCCAGCCTTGTGCCTGTCAGGTCCTGGCGTGCCAAATAGCTCTCCGATAAAAAGTTGACCGATGGCAGAAGCAAGCCTTCCACACTTAGGCGCGGACCCAGCCATAGGAGCAGGTCCAAGGCCAGCGGGATCAGGATCAACGCAACCCGGCTCGAAACAATATCGAAACCCGCCTTCAACGAACCGAACACACCCGGCGGGGGAGGCAATGTCTCCAGTTTTTCAAAATCCATAACCAATTGATTCTACCATATGGGGCATGGCTTGGCATTCATCCATGAGACAGGTACAATGCTTATAAATGAACGGACAAGACCGCTACCTGCCCGATTCGAATCGCATTGGATTGCTTACCTCCACTGTCCTGTTGGCGCTGGTTTTGGCTCGTCTGATCCCTTCGTCGGGCTTCGATCTTGAAGCCCAATTTCCGGGTTTTCTTCTTTCCCTACCCCTGGATAGCACAAGCGTTATGAGCATACTCACAGCCGGACTCACTGCCACTGGTATGGACTGGCTTCTGCGCGGGCATCCATCCTTGAACAACCGCGCCACCTTTCAATGGTGGCTTCTGCCCACGCTCACTGCCTTCGTCATCAGCATCCCGCTCGCCACGCTGCCCAACAGTCCGTATTGGTGGGTCGGCCTCATTCTTGGCGGCGCTTTCATCTTCTTCGTTATTTTTGCTGAATACATCGTTGTGGATGCAAACGCGCCCTATTATTCGTTCTCCGTTGCGGGGCTTACGTCCATCTCTTACTCCCTGTTTTTCGTTCTGGCGATTGCGCTTGCCGCAGGCAATCTACGCTTATTTATTATTCTGCCCATCCTGTTCATCGCAGCGCTGCTGGCTGTGTTACGCATTCTCTACCTAAGAATGAGCGGCCGATGGGAATTCGCCTGGTCGCTGGGTATCAGTCTTGTTTGTGTACAACTGGCGGCCGGCCTGCATTACTGGCCCCTGACGCCGATCCAATTCGGGTTGTTGCTAATTGGGCCGTTGTACGGATTGATCAGCCTTGCGGTCAACCTGAATGAAAGTATCCCGGCCCGCCGCGCGGCGCTGGGGTCATCTGTTGTCGCCGCGCTGTGTTGGGGGCTGGCAATCTTCATCCGTTGACGATGAAAACGCGCCTGACGCTAACGCAGGCCCAGGTTGATGAGATCGTTAAGCATGTCAACCGCCATGTGCCGTTGGAGGCGTGCGGTCTGCTGGCAGGGAAAAACGACCGGGTTGAGAAAGTGCTTTTCGTGCAGAATCAGGCCCAAAGTGCTGTGCGATTCGTAATGGATCCTTCCGAGCAACTCAAAGCCTTCAAGTGGATCGACGATTACGGGCTCGACCTGCTCGGCATCTTCCACTCGCATCCCGCCGGACCTGAAACTGCCTCCCCCACCGACATCGCGGAGGCCGCTTATGAGGTTGTCCACATTATCTGCTCACGGACGATGGATCAATGGATACTGCGCGGGTTTTGGATCGCGGGCGGCAAAGCGACTGAAATAACATTGCAGATCGTTGAATAGAGAAACCTTACCCATCTTCTTGTGTTTCAATAATTACACTTAACCGGAGGATAACAATGCAAATATTGATCGATATTGGGACCGTGCTGCTCGGCTATATTATTGGCTCCATCCCATTTGGGTTATTGATCGTAAAATACAAAACCGGGAAAGATATTCGTGATGTGGAAAGCGGGCGCACCGGCGGGACGAACGCAGTGCGCGCGGCTGGTTTTTGGGCGGGGTTGCTGACCGCCATTCTGGACATTCTCAAGGGCACTGTCTCTGTGTGGATCGCACAAGCCATAACGGGAAATCATTTGGTTCACGTTCTCGCGCCGGTGGGGGCGATTCTCGGGCACAACTATTCGATGTTTTTGGTCAGCCGTGACGGCGAGGGCAGACTACGCTTCTTTGGAGGTGCGGGCGGCGCACCGGCGTTGGGCGGTGCGGTGGGACTGTGGGCGCCTATGTTCCCAATCGTGTTTGGCATAGGGGCGCTCATATGGTTCACCGTCGGCATCGCATCGGTCACCACCATGGCAATTGGGCTCATCATTACGATCACATTTGCCATCCGCGCCTACCTGGGACAACAACCACCCATTGACATTCTATACGGCGTGCTTACGTTATTCCTGCTGATCTGGGCCCTGCGCCCGAACTTAAAGAAATTAATGGCCGGTCAGGAAAGGATCGTCAGTATAAGCCTGAATGGGTGGCTGAGGGCAAGGAAAGAAGCAGGGAAGACAAACAAGTAGTAGGTCAAACAGGCCACTCCCCCCAAGTTATATTCCGACCTTTTAGCCACTGATCACACAGATTGTCACAGATTGCTTGATTAGTGGATCTTAAATGAGCCAAACGAAAAGCCAACCTTTTGATCTGGGTTGGCTTTTTTCGTGAAAATCAGTGACATCGTGCCCGAAGGGTAAATCCGTGGCTGAATCTTCACGTTTGGGGTTAATCATGTTTATAAAGCTAATTAGTTCTGGGTCATCTTGAAAAGCAGTGAACTCAAATTACTGTGATGCAATGCCCTCGCAAGTCCGCCAAGCAGCACGCGGCTTTTGCCACAGTCCTCGATCAGAATATCATCCAGCAGTTCTTCCGCATATTTCCGCCGTGAGATCGCCCTCACCTTTTTCTTGATCGTGGTCAAATAACTGATATTGTCCTTGACCGCCGCTTCGATCTCGCCGCGCAGGATGATATCGCCGTGTCCCTGCACAATATTCTCCAAACCCATTTTATCGATCTGTTTAATGGTCGCGATGTTATCGTCCACATCGCCGTCTACAATGTGGGGTACGGGCATGAAAGCATCACCAGCAAATAGAATGCGATCCTCCTCCACCAGCACAGAAATTCCGTCATTGCTGTGTCCAAAGGATGGGGATATGACCAGGTTCTTCTTCCCTACGCGCAGGGTCATATTACCGTCGATGAACGTCATTTGAGGCAAAACGATCTTTACCTGCTTCAAGGCAGGGTTATGCTTTTGTGCGGTCTCCAGCGACGGCGGTCCATGCTCGGCAAGCAGATCACGGCAATTTGCGTGCGAGATGATCGTCGCACTCGGAAAAAAACAGTTTCCCCAGGCATGATCGGCATGATAATGGGTATTGATGACGTACCTGATCGGCACATTCAACTCATGTTCGACAAACTCACGGATGGACAGGGTCTCATCCGGCAGGGCCAGCGTATCGATCAAAACCGCCCATTGCGGCCCCGCCACCACCCCTGCTGTCACTTGTGCATACACTTCACTTTGAAACCAGAATACATTTTCAGAAACGCGTTCGCGATGCATTGCAAAACCTCGAATAAATTTTCATCATATTTAACACAAATGAGGATGAAAATCAAGTTGACTATACCGATTTTGGAAAAAACTCGCATTTTCGTAAGCGTGCACACAGATCTTCAACTTGCTTCTACATTATTGACGTGATACACTTTACAAGAATGACCAAAAACCTGCTGCTTGTCACAAATAATGCCCAATTAGCCAGTATTATGCAGCAGGGCATTGAGCAGGCAGGCGATCGCCTTTTTATCGTAAGGCAAAAAGGTGAAGCAATCATTCTTGCAGAAGAAGAAAACTGCCCGCTTGCATTTCTTGATCTGGATATCGGAGAGCGCACCGTCATTGACATTGGAAGCGCCATCCGTACGGTCAACCCGACCATCAACCTGATCCTGTTTTCTGACAATGATACGCCCCCCGCACTGGACGAGATCCGTCCGTGGACACTGTTACGAAAACCTACTCATCCATTGGAATTTCTGACTATGCTAAACGACGACACATTCAACCAACCCAAACCATCCCGAACCGGTGAAGAACCATCGAATGTTCATTTAAACAACACCGACGATGAACTTTCCTGGCTGAAGAATGAAACGCGGGCCGCACAGCACCTTACACGGCTTACGCTTGAATCCTCGGCACAGGCAGCCTTGATTACGCGCAAAAACAATCTATGGGCGTACGCCGGTCAATTATCCCAGGATGCCGCAAACGAATTGGCCATGATGGTCACCCGCCATTGGGACGGACAAAAAGGCAGCGACCTGCTGCGCTTTGTCCGCCTGGAGGCGACCAAAGCCGAGCATATGCTGTACGCAACGCGCCTCGCCGATGACGTAGTGCTGGCACTGGTGTTCGATGCTGAGACCCCGTTCAGCACCATCCGCATGCAGGCAGGGCAGTTGGTGAACCGGCTTTCGTCGCCGGGATCGACCCTGGAGATGGACCCTGTTGAAAGGGAGGATCAAACTCCGGCTGCGCATGAAGCGCCGACCGAATATGTGGATGAAGACGAAGACGCCGACCTCGAAATCCCCAACATTTCCAATATTCTGAACGACATCCCCCCACCCCTGCCATCGGACGAGATCGAAGCGAAGGGTACACGACCGTCTCAGCCGCACCGTGGACAGTACAGTCAGGAGAGTTCGCCCCCGGTTCATGTAGATGACCTGCTCTCCAATCAGGATAACGCACAGACCGTTGAGCATGTGGTCGAAGACCTTGATGCCACCATGCCGTCGAAATCAAAGCAGCGGCCTGAAACTCCCGTCCGCAGACCGGGCACAGGCGAATTGGATGAGACCCGTCCGCACTCGATCACGGAAGTGGCCGGGCGCGTAATGCTCGAGCCGATCACAGCCGGGTTGTATAACCTGACCTACGCCTGTCTGCTGGTACCACGCTTTACATCGCATTATCTAACCGGCGATATTTCTGACAGACTATCCGAATGGCTGCCACAGATCTGTGTGGCCTTTGGCTGGCGTTTGGAATATCTGGCTGTCCGCCCGGAATATGTGCAGTGGGTTTTGAACGTGCCTCCGGCCACATCGCCCGGGTATCTAATGCGCATCATGCGTCAGCAAACTTCGGAAAAGATCTTCAACGAATTTCCACGCCTGACAAGAGAGAATCCGTCCGGTGATTTCTGGGCGCCGGGCTATCTCATCATGGGCGGCACGCAGCCCCACCCGCCGGCGTTGGTAAAGAACTATATAAAAGATACCCGTACGCGGCAGGGAATTACCTGATAATAAGTAATTAGACACGTAAAGAGCGCAGAGTATAATAACTCTGCGCTCTTTGTATTTTATTTCCACCGGTGGTTGAGTAGCGAGCGCACTTTGTGAGCGTATCGAAACCACCGGTTATCAAAAATGGTTTTGTAACAGAAGTTTATTGTCTATAGGTGGTTTCGATACGGGTTTCACCCTGTTCAACCACCAGACTCATTGGAAACCACCATGCCCCCTACACTCTATCTCATTGACGGACACGCCCTCGCCTACCGCATGTACTTTGCCCTGACTGCCGGCGGCGGAGGCAGCCAGCGCTGGCAGACCTCGAAAGGTGAGCCAACCGCAGGCACGTACGGGTTCGCGCGCGAACTGTTCCGCATTCTTGAACAGGAAAAACCCGAATATCTCGCAGTCGCTTTCGATGTCGGAAAAACCTTCCGTGATGAGATGTTCCCCGAATACAAAGCCACCCGCGAAAAGATGCCAGATGATCTGCGCGTGCAAATTGAACGCATTCGTGAAATGGTGGATTTGTTCAATATTCCCCGCCTTGAAATGGAAGGCTACGAAGCGGACGATGTGCTCGGCTCGGTAGCACGCATCGCCGGCGAACAGGGACTGGGTGTAAAGATCGTCACCGGTGACCGCGATCTCCTGCAGCTCGTCAACAAGCGCACCACGGTCTATCTGGCTGGCGATAATCAATCCTATATTCGTGACGAGGATGTCCTCAAAAAGCTTGGTGTGCTTCCCAGTCAGGTTGTCGATTACAAAGCCATCGTCGGCGATAAATCTGACAACATCCCGGGCGTGGCGGGTGTGGGAGAGAAAACCGCCATCAGGTTGCTCGACTCTTTCAAAACGCTCGACGGCATCTACGAGCACATTGACGAAGTCGAAAAACGCTGGAAAACAAAACTCGAAGAAAATAAAGAAAACGCCTATCTCAGTTATGATCTCGCGCTGATCAAGACCGACCTCGATATCAAACTCAATCTGGAACATGCCAAAGCACAGGAACTGGACATCCCTGCCATCGAAGACTTTTTCAGAGAGATGGAATTCCGCACGCTCCTCAAGGCGCTTCAAAAACTCACGGGAGAGGCTGATTCCGTTCAAGTGGCCGCTTCCACGTCCCAGGCAGGTGGACAGATGTCCATGTTCGTGAACGAACCGCAGGTCATCTCGACCACAACCGACCTGGACATCCAAGTCCATATCGTCGATACAGAAGATAAACTGGCGGATCTGGTTAAGACATTGAACAAAGCCAAATTTATATCCTTCGATACAGAAACGACCTCCACCGAGGAAATGAAAGCGGACATCGTTGGCATCTCGCTCGCAGTCAAGGAGGGCGAAGGGTATTACATACCCGTTGGGCATAACGCTGGCGAGAACCTTCCTCTCAAGAAAGTTTTATCCGCGCTCAAGGAACCGATGACCAATCCAAAGATCGGGAAACTGGCGCACAATGCCAAATATGATTACATCGTTCTGGCAAAATTCGGATTGGTGGTCACCCCCATCGCCTACGACACCATGCTGGCAGAGTTCATTATCGACCCATCTTCCAGAAATCTGGGATTGAAGAATCTGGCATTTACCAAGTTAGGCGAAGAGATGACTCACATCGAAGAGTTGATCGGCAAAGGTAAAAAACAGATCAGCATGGCGGAGGTGGCCATTGAGTCCGTTGCGCCATATGCAGTTGCAGATGCGGAGATTCCCCTGCGTTTGATGGCACTCCAAAAGGATGATCTCAAACGCGTAACCGGTGAAAAACTTCTCGAAGAGATCGACCTGCCCCTTACGCCTGTTCTGGCTTCGATGGAGATGGAAGGCATTCTTATCGACCTGTCGTTCTTCAAAAAGATGTCAGAC
>DATHRQ010000029.1:0-2433 GCA_035465095.1 Anaerolineales bacterium
GAAAAATTAAACCTGAACACCAACCAATTCATCAACGGCCTCAAGAGTATGGGTTTCGATACAATGCTGACCGAGACGGCCATCGTGCCGGTGTTGTGTGGAGAAGACGAAAAAGCCTTCATGATGACACGCGAGGCTCAATTAAACGATGTGTTTGTTCTCCCCGTTGTTTCACCCGCCGTTCCCGAGGGGCAGGCGCGATTGCGTGCCACGGTCACCGCCGGGCATGAACCGAGCGAGATCGAACGCGCCATGGATGTGATCGGCGAAGCAGGCAAGAAGCTGGGACTGATTAAATAGAGAACAGGCAGTAGAGATTGGTTGAGAGCGCTGGTCAAAATTGGCTTGCGCTCTTTTTTGTGAAATTATTGGCTGTCTTCTTTTATTTGATACAACAAATTATCTTCCACGATATATAAGAGCGGAGCGACTTGTACCTTCGGATAGCGCAGCCTAAGCCGCTGGGTCTCGCTCAATATAAAGTCTATTTCATTTTCGATCTCGAATATGGGCGCAAATTGGTTGAAATGTTGTTCCGCCTTATCCTTTTCCCAGCCTGCATTTTCGACCAATCCTTGAATGAATTTGTCTCTGCGCTCGACGAGATTCACCATCCCGCAGTTGTTATGACCGATCAGCGCTATGCTTTTTACGCCGCCTACAGCGATGGCATAGGATACCTTGAATTCGCTGTGGCGCAAATTTGCGCCTCCCGCGCGGATGATATACGAGAAGTTATCTGGAATGTGTAAATGTTTGCGATGGTCCATGCACATGCCGACCAGCAGTTTGGCGTTGGTGTAGGTCTCATATTCACGATTCAGGTTGTGATATTCCAATAAATAGCCTACGGGGGTATCGAGATACTTTGAAAGGATATCTTCTTTTGTTTTAACGGGTATAAGACGGTTCATTGTTCGTTACTCCTGTGGAAATTATACGCAATAAATCGGAAGTCGTTCTGTATCTGCTTAATATTCCTATTAAATTTTATCAATATTCCTCTAACGTGCCCCAGTTACAATCGAAAACGTTACGTTATAAGGAGTTATAAGGAGTATAGTATGAAATGGCAATGGAAATTGGGTCGTGTTGCAGGGATCGACGTGTTCGTACATGCCACCTTCCTCCTGCTGATCGGGTGGGTAGGTTACAGTCACTGGATCGAGCATCGGAATCTGGGCGAAGTGTTGAACGGTGTATTGTTTATCGTTGCTTTATTCTTATGTGTGGTATTACACGAGTACGGTCACGCACTGACCGCCCGCAGGTATGGGATCAAAACCCGTGATATTACATTATATCCAATAGGCGGGGTGGCGCGTTTGGAACGCATGCCTGACAATCCGATCGAGGAGCTCTGGGTGGCACTGATGGGACCTGCCGTCAACGTGGTGATCGCCGCCGGATTGTTTGCGTATCTTTACCTGACGGGCGGCCTGGTTCCGCTGACCGACCTGACCATAGCCTCCGGCAATGTACTCGTCAGACTGATGGCAGT
Source organism: Anaerolineales bacterium (assembly GCA_035465095.1). Classification (GTDB taxonomy): domain Bacteria; phylum Chloroflexota; class Anaerolineae; order Anaerolineales; family Villigracilaceae; genus Defluviilinea. The sequence continues at coordinate 1,502 of DATHRQ010000029.1, forward strand.
GAACATCACACTCGTCGTCTTCAATTTGCTGCCTGCCTTCCCCATGGACGGCGGCCGTGTGCTTCGAGCGATCCTGGCCATGAAAATGGAGTACACCCAGGCGACACAGATCGCTGCGAGCGTAGGGCAGGGCTTTGCCTACCTGATGGGTTTCATCGGATTGTTCAGCAACACCTTTTTGCTTTTTATCGCTTTCTTTGTGTGGATCGGCGCCTCACAGGAGGCAAGCATGGTCATGATGAGAGAATCTTTGGGCGGCATTCCTGTCACGCGCGCCATGCTCACCGACTTCAAATCGCTTTCCCCAGCCGATACCCTCGCACAGGTTGTTGCACTCATTCTGGCTGGGTCGCAGCATGATTTCCCTGTTGTGGACGCGAGTGGCCGAGTGGCCGGCATCCTGGAACGCGACTCGTTCATTTCCGCCCTCTCAGAGAAGGGGCAAAACGTGCCGGTGGTGGAGGTGATGCGCCGCGACGTGCCCGAAGTGGATTCTCATGAAATGGTCGAAAGTGCCCTCCTGCGACTACAGGAAAGCGGAGCGAAGACCCTGCCGGTCGTTCACTCGGGTAAATTTATCGGGTTGATCACCTCTGAAAACATTACCGAATTCCTGATGATCCGCTCCGCATTGAAATCTTCCGGCCGGCTGCTGCCGACGAGTTAGAACATCCTCTTTATGGAACAAAAAAGAGACCAGGCTGATGCATCAGTCTGGTCTCTTCGTATATATGATCCTATCAACCTACCAGCCCCACTATGAAATTCATCAGCCTCCAATACAGGTTATAGATCGGCTGAGGCCAACTGGTTTTCGGCAATACAGGCGGGAAGGATGATGAAACCACCTCGTCGAAGTAATTGTCCGCGCCGTTTGTGTCCCAGATGATGTCGAAACCTCGTCCAAGCATGTTGGTCACGAACGGGTCGGC
>DATHRQ010000030.1:0-5437 GCA_035465095.1 Anaerolineales bacterium
TGGAAGCCGCAGGAAAGTTCTATCAGGAACTGTTTGGATGGAAAACCCAGGATTTCCCTGAAATGAATTACACAATGTGGGAATCAGAAGGAGGTTCTGCAGGAGGTTTCCCGCAGGTTTCCGAAGATAGCCCGGCAGGGCAGGTGTTGGTCCACATCCACAGCGACGATATAGATGCCGACCTGAAAAAGGTGGAAGAACTCGGCGGTAAGACCCTTCAACCGAAAACCGAAATCCCTCAGACAGGCTGGTTTGGCGTTTTTCAGGACCCAACCGGCAACGTACTTGCGCTCTATACCAGCATGGATGAAGAATTCAATAAGAACAATTAATCATGTGAGGCAGGTCTGATGCGGACCTGCCTTTTTCTTTTTTAACGGGACAAGCGGTACAATCAGCGCATGTCCCTGCACCCCGATTTCATCAACGAACTGCGCAAACATTTCACGGGGGATATTCGATTGGATTCCGCTTCAAAGATTCTGTACAGCACCGACGCTTCGATCTATCAGATCGAGCCGTTTGGCGTTGCCATCCCGAGGACACAGGATGATCTCCAATCCGCGGTGGAACTCGCCGCCAAATACGCAGTTCCGATCCTGCCTCGCGGCGCAGGCTCGTCGTTGGACGGGCAGGCGATTGGCGAAGCGTTGATCCTGGATTGTTCGCGCTGGCTGGATTCCATTATCGAAATCGATTCTGTATCCCGAACCGCGACTGTGGAGCCGGGCGTCGTTCTTTCCACGCTTAATGCTGTCTCTGCCCGATACGGCCTGGTCTATGGCCCTGACCCTGCTTCTGCCGAACGTGCCACGATGGGCGGAGTCATAGGCAACAACGCTACGGGTGCACATTCCATTTTGTACGGTATGAGCGCGGACCATCTCATCTCGGCCGACGTCATTCTGGGTGATGGCACACGCGAAACATGGGATATGAGTTGCAGCTCAAAGTTATCTCCCACGATAGAAACGATCCGCGGCCAATATGCTGATGCAATAAAGCGAAATTATCCTCGAACATGGCGCAATTCAGCCGGATATCGTTTGAATTATCTGTTACCCTGGAGTCCGTCCGCGCCGCCGCGCTGGATTGGCGATACCTACCCCGCAAATTTGAAACCGGATACCCGGAACCTTGCGTCTCTATTGGCCGGCAGTGAAGGGACGCTCGCCGTCATGCGGCGCATAACGGTCAACCTCGTGCAAAAGCCGATGCATACAATATTGGGCGTTTTGCCGTATAAAAGTATTGCTGATGCGTGCGATGACGTCCCTCGCTTGTTGGCGTTTGAGCCCAGCGCCGTCGAGTTGATCCCACGCATGATCCTGCAATTGGCGCGCAGCGTCCCTGCTTATGAGCGTCAGATGGGGTGGGTGGCAGGCGATCCGGCTGCAGTGTTGGTGATTGAGTTTAGCGGCGATCAACCGTCCGCTTTGAAGGAAGCGGTGAGAAAATTGGGAGGTGTACTGACAATTGCTGAGACGGAAGAAGAGCAGGCGCGGATATGGAATGTCCGCAAAATGGGATTGGGCATTTTGGATGCCCGTCCGCGTACGGCACGCCCGCTGGCCTTCATCGAGGATTGTGCGATTCCTGTTGAGCGACTCGGGGAATTCATCCGCGAAGTGGAGCAAATCATGGCAACGCATGGCACACAGAGCGGAATCTATGCTCACGCGTCTGCAGGATGTTTGCATATCCGCCCGATACTGGACCTGCAGAGCGGCGATGGTGTCCGCGCCCTGCGAAGCATTAGCGAGCAGGTCTTTGCGCTCACGATGCGCCTTGGTGGCTCGATGAGCAGCGAGCATGGAGACGGCATTGCGACCGGGGAATGGATCGACAAGACGTATGGACGGGAAGTGACCGAAGCAATGCGGCTTCTAAAGCGTGCCGCAGACCCTAATAACCTGCTGAACCCTAATAAGTTATTCGATGCGCCGCCGATGGATACACACCTGCGCTTTGGGGAAGCCTATCGGGTCCAAACCTGGATCCCGTCGCTGCATTTTGAGCACGAACGCGGGCTGGCTGGCGCCATCGAGCATTGCAACGGTCAGGGCGTTTGCTTGAAATCGGGCGGCGTCATGTGCCCGTCGTACCAGGCGACGCGGGAGGAAAGCAATTCAACCCGCGGCAGGGCAAACCTGCTGCGCGGCCTCATTGCGCATCCCATGCTGCGTAACGATGAGCTGACCGAATCGGTGGCGCGGGCGCTTGATCTATGCCTGGCGTGCAAGGGCTGCAAGGCGGAGTGTCCGAGCGGTGTAGACATGGCGAAACTGAAATATGAATTCGAAAATAAATACTACAAAACACATCGCCGTCCGCTGCGCGATTATGTGTTCGGCTATTTTCATATCGTTGCAATGTTGGCCTCGCTCGTCGCTCCATTGTCAAATGCGGTGATGGGTGTTTCATTCATGCGGAATATGATGGCTAGACTGTTGGGTATTACGACGAAGCGTCCGTTTCCAAAGTTCGCGGGCCGAAGCGCAAAGCCTCTTGTGGAGTCGTCGGAACGCGGTGAAACGGTCATTTTCCTGTCTGATCCGTTTGCCCGTTATATCGAACCGCAGGTGGAGCAGGCGGCGTTCGATGTGCTGTCTGCCTGTGGATATGATGTGCGTGTGCTGCCCATCGTTGGGGCAGGCGCGTCGCTGTTGTCGAAGGGATTAATCGATGCAGCGAAGCGTCATGCCCGGAAGGTGGTGGATGCGCTGAATCAAATTGACCCAAGGCACGAAGCGGTCATTGTGGGAGTCGAGCCTCCTGAAATCTACACGCTGAAGAATGATTATCCCGACCTTTTGCCTGATCGAACGGATGAAATCGGTTCCGCCTCCGCCCGAACCTGGCTCCTGGACGAATATCTTTTGCGTTCCTCAAAGTTTTTAGATTTGCGCGTAGGCAATATGGTATTGAAAAAACAATCTGACAGAGTTGACAAAAAGATCAAATTCCAGCCTCATTGTCATCAACGAGCTGAGGGGCTTGCTGCTGACGGCCTGCCAAGCGGTTCAAATGCCACTGTGGAATTATTGCGTAGTTGCGGATTTGAAGTTGAGTTGTTGGATACCGGCTGCTGCGGCATGGCTGGAACCTTCGGTTACGAAGTCGAACATTACGATCTCTCCATGCAGGTGGGGGAGTTGAAATTGTTTCCGAAAATTAGAGAGCAGCGATCAAAGAACAGAGAATTGATTGTTATTGCAACGGGCGCTGCCTGTAGAATGCAGATATTTCAGGGGGTTGGCATGAGCGCCCAGCACCCGATCGAACTGCTAGGGGATGTCATCCTGGCGTCCAACCGCTGACTACGCAGTCCTCGCAAAATTCCCTTTTTGGAGAATTTGCGAAAGGAGTGTAGAATATAGACATGACCAATCAAGACGGCTATTTGTTGATCGTAGAAGATGTACCGGATATCCTTGAACTCCTATACGAGACCTTGAAATTTAAGGGCTATCGGGTGGTAACTGCCAAGAACGGGGAGGAAGCTCTCGAAGCCGTACAGAAGGAACGCCCTGCTTTGATCGTTACTGATATTCTTATGCCCAAGATGGACGGTTTCAATCTTGTCCACAAATTGCGGCTGGATGAGCAGACTCGCGAGATCCCGATCGTGTTTTTAACTGCGACGTATGTGGCACCAGAGGACAAGGAGTTTGCGCTTACGATCGGGGTTACGCGCTTTGTTGAGAAGCCTGTTGATCTTGAGGATTTCTATCCCCTGATCGAGGAATTATTGAACAAAGGCACGCCGCCGCCATTAAAACCGCTCGATGAAGTGGATTTTTACGAGGGTTATAAGAAACGCCTAGAGACCAAGCTGAAGCACAAGAATACCCAGATCGTCCGGGATCAGCATCTGCTCAAGTCTGTGCAGGACTCTCAGAAAACGGCTTTCAAGGCATCGATGGCGAATACCCTCCGCGAAAAAGAGGAGATTCAGGGATTGCTCGAGGATATCCGTGATAAGCTCGATAAGTTACAGAAAAAAGAGGAATAGATTCTGATCTACGACAGCACATAAGCGGCGATGCCGAAAGCGACTGCCACGTTAAACGATTTTTTATTTCCAAACATGGGGATATGATGGATTGCATCACATTGCTCAAGCAGGTGGGGGTCGACGCCGGTAATTTCATTTCCAACGATCAATACAGTTGATTTCCCTGCATCGGGCTTAACGGCTTCAGTCAGAGGTGTTGCCTGTTCGTGAACTTCCAAAGCAATAAGTTTTGAGCCGTTCGATTTAATCTCAGCAGCCAATAGAACCGCATCTTTGTGATAGGACCAGGCGACGGAGTTTTCCGCACCGAGTGATGTTTTTTTCACGGCATCGTTGTCTGGAATGGGGGTGATACCACATACATAGATATGCGAGCAGCCGAATCCATTTGCCGTTCTGAAGATCGATCCCACATTCCATGCCGAGCGGACATTGTCAACGATCACCGCGAGATTCCGTTTAGGGAAGGGTTTATGGTGGGTTTTGGAACTGGTTGCAGAGATCAGGTTCTGGCTGAGAATGAGGCGGGTCGTTCCCGTGCAGGCCGGACAACGTTTACTGGAGGCGGTCTCTGTGCCGGGCAGCGGATAGCGAAGTCCGCATGAATCGCATATCCGTATCTCAAAACTGGAGATTGGCATGCCGCGATTATACATGCTACAATTTCAGCATGCATCGCGTTGTTCCTGAACTCATCGTGGAAAATTATCGTGCCGGTCGATATGGCGGAGAGTTCGCCGCGGTTGGAATGTTCCTGGATCTTTCCGGTTTTTCTACCATGACGGATACATTAATGCAGCAGGGGCAGCATGGGGCGGAGGTACTTGCCAGCCTGATGCACGGCGTATTCGACCCCCTGGTGGAAAGTATTTTTGAATATGGCGGCAAGATCGTCAGTTTTGCAGGTGACGGGATTATGGCCCTGTATCCCATTGAGAATGATGATGTAAAACAAACCGCCCTGCGTGCGTTGGCTTCGGCCTGGGTTGTTCAACAGCGCCTCATGGAAAACCCTGACCGAAGGACGATGTATGGTAAGTTCACTTTCAGCGCCAAGATCGGTTTGGCGGTGGGATCGGTTTCATGGAAGATCCTGCGTTCAAAGGATGAGCAGCAGGCTACTTATTACTTTCGCGGCTCGGCTGTTGATGATGCCGCCAGGTCAGAACATCAGGCCGAGGCTGGCGAGATCGTTCTTACTGATGAACTTAATGAGTTGTTGGAGCAGGATGTTCGCACTCGTCCGAAAGAAACTTTTTACCGATTTATTCGATTCCGCGTTGGAATACCGAAAAAGGTGACCGTTGAATTTCCACCTGTGGATCTGGAAGTTTCCCGTATCTTTATGCCGGAAGAAGTAATATTGGATGGGGTGCGGGGTGAATTTCGTCAGATCGCAAACCTGTTTATCCGCATCCC
>DATHRQ010000031.1:0-2279 GCA_035465095.1 Anaerolineales bacterium
CAGAAAAAAGACGACATTCAAGGTTTGGTTTCGGTCCTGGGTGTGAAATATACAACAGCCCGTGTTGTTGCAGAGAAAGCAATTGATCTGGCGGTGAAGAAGCTTGGTGTCAAAGCAAACAAATGTCAAACTCATCGCCTCCCCATCAGTGGCGGGAAGATCGATGATTTCAATTCCTATTTGCAAATGGCAAAAGCTGAGGGCTCTGACGTACTTGACGAAGAGACCATTGAACACTTGGTTTACACATACGGATCTAATTTCAGGGTGATAGTATCTGCCATTAAGGAGCAACCTGAGTTGGCAGAACGAATAGATTCAGGTTCTTATGTCACAAAAGCAGAGATCATTCACGCAATCCGTTATGAAATGGCTTTGACCCTTGTGGATGTGGTCCAACGTCGTACAGAATTGGGATCAGCAGGTATGCCTTCCATCATGATCCTGCAAAGGTGTGCGGAGATCATGGGAGATGAGCTGGGCTGGGATGCGGAAAAACAACAAAATGAGATCGATGCAGTAATTCAAAAATATCCCTTGAGTCAATTGGAAAGAGCGACAGCGTAATTTATGCAATCAAAAGATCAACCCTGGCAATTAAAGATGTTTCATCGTTCTCTTAAGAAACAACAAAAGCTCAAGGCGCTATTGGATCTGCTTGGTGACACAATTAAGAAAAAATGTTTGCTGATCACAAACGGTGACAACAATGGCGCTCTCAATTGGTACTTCCGTGAACACGGTGGCGAATGGACCTGGGCGGATGCCTCAGGCGAAAATAATGACCAGATCGCCCAACTTCTCGGCGAACCTGTCCATGATTATCAAGAGGCGGATTTTGGGATCCCTGATGAACAGTTTGATTGTGTCGTTTCCATTGACGTACTGGAGCACCTGAAGGAAGATCAACCCTTTCTCAATGAATTGAAGCGGGTGTTGAAACCCAACGGCACAGCCGTGGTCACGGTTCCAAACGGTGATCCCAAACTTCTCGCCAATCAGATCAAATGGAAGTTGGGTATGACGCCTGAAGTGTATGGTCATACACGAGCAGGCTACACGCTTGCTGAACTCTCCGATTCGATCAGTAAGGCAGGCTTGGAGCCAAAAAACTCAGGCGGTTATTCACGCTTCGTCACCGAGATGATCGAACTCGTAATCAACTTCGGGTATGTACGTGTGCTCGCAAAAAAACGCGGTGGCGCACAACCTGGACACATTGCGCCCGTGTCTTCAGGTGAGTTAAAAACTCATGGTCTGGCGTACAAGATCTATTCCTTCCTATTTCCGATCATGCGGGCGATCAGCCTGTTGGATAACCTCTTTCCTGCCCGGACCAATAACGCAGTTATTGTGACCGCACAAAAGCAGAAACTGGCATGAAGGTTTTGATTACTGGCGCTGGCGGGTTTATCGGAAGTCATTTGGTGGACAGCCAGCTCAAACAGGGAAATAACGTCCGGGCGCTCGACCTTCACCTTGACCTGATTCAACATCAATCGGCAAATCCCCATCTGGAAACGCTTCAGGGCGATATTACGGACGAAGACGTATTGATAAGGGCCGTTGCCGATATCGATGTTGTTTATCATCTTGCCAGCGCTCATCTCGATGTAAGCCTGTCAGATGAACATTATCGGCGCGTGAATGTCGGTGGGACCCTGTCGCTGTTGGAAGCCGCACGGCAGGCAGGCGTCAAACGCTTTGTGCACTGCAGCAGCGTGGGGGTAATCGGCGACGTGGAAAACCCGCCTGCCGATGAAACTACGGATTGTCATCCCACCAACATCTACGAACGAACCAAGCTGGAAGGTGAAAGGGAAGTACTGGCTTATTCACGCCGAACAGGCTTCCCCGTGGTAGTGATGCGTCCTGCCTGGGTGTATGGACCACGCGATCTGCGCACAGCCAAATTAATGCGGACGATATCGAAGGGCAGGTTCTTTTTCTTTGGCGACGGACAAAACATGCGGCATCCCGTTTATATCAGTGATGCCGTCAAAGCCTTGGAATTATGTGCCAGTGCCGAAGATGTTATCAGCGAAGTGTTTATTATTGGGGGAGAGCATGCGGTACCTGTCTCAGAATTAGTGAGCGTGATGAGCAAGGAGTTGGGAGTGCGTTCTCCAAAGCTTCATCTACCTGTCGTATTGGGAGTTGTAGGAAGCTCCGCATGGGTGATGGTATTCTAGTTGATCGGTAACCAACCGCCTTTCTCACGTCGTAGTGTGGACTTTTTCCTAAAGCACAATGCCTATGATATTAGCTAACCAAAACGT
>DATHRQ010000032.1:0-2678 GCA_035465095.1 Anaerolineales bacterium
GGTTGAATCCGCAGCCTGAAAGCGGTCGCTCGAGCACGAGACAGGCTACGGGCGGCTCCCGGTCAGAAGCGGACAAGATCATAAGTCCTTGATCCACGCTGCCATGCGCTCCAGATACTGCGACTCCACAGGATTTTCACCCATATAGTCCGGGTCTTCAGGTTCTCCGGAAATAAAATGGCCGGATTGGCGAGAAACGTAAACACTTAGTCGGGACTTATCGGGATAAGCCGCGCGAATAGCATTGATGCTGTCCACGACAGGCACCCAGCGATCTTTTTCGCCGTAGATGACCAAGAACGGCTTGTCCATTCTGCTGATTGTTGGAATGGGGTCGAAGTCCATTTCATAAAACCATTTATCAGTAGTCACATCTTCTGGCAATGTCTCTGGCAAAAATGCCAGAGGAAACCACGGTGCGTCGCTAAAATTGTCAATGCGCGACTGCAGCGTTTCACGATCTACAGGATTACGATAATAAGCGTCAATTTCAGCGCGTAGCTGCAAAGCCTGCTCTATTTCCTGCTCCGCGAACCCGGCTTCACGTAAATGAAAAGCTGCCGCAAAGGACATTTGTTCGGCGGGCGTAACTCCCGGTCCTGACACTGAAATAACAAACGACAAGTCATCTGACAGCGTTGACGCCAGGGGCGCTATCCACCCGCCCTGGCTGATGCCCCATGCGCCTATGCGTGATGCGTTGATACGGGGATCGCTTTTCAATATCTTCAGCGCTGCAATTCCATCAAGCGCCAGATCTTCAAAAGAAGAAGTATTGAAATCGCCTGGCTGCCCCTCCGTGCCACGACGATTGTAAATGAAGGTTGCGATTCCTCGCGCAGGCAACGACGCTTTCAGGTGTGCGTAAAAGGGGAAATTGACGCTGCCGCCGCCGGCAGCATGATACAGAATCAGCAGCGGTACTGGATTCTCGCTAACCGGTACATAGAGCGTGCCGGTAAATGCCCCTCCATCCGTAACGAATGCAACTTCCTCTTCCAAAATGACAGGGTTACCGGCGGCACAAACAAAATGAGGAATCCAAATCGTTATGGCACAAACAAAAGTGCATCTCCACTTCCACCGGCAATTGAATTCTGACAATTGCAATTGCGATCCTGTTGTTGTCAATTTCTCTGTATTCACGCAAACCTGGGAATCAAAACCTGAACCAATGACTTAGTCAACAGATGAAACAGTCTTTACCAGCAGAGCACACAATGGAATTTTCTTCCTCAAAGCCGTCTCGCTGATCGCCAGAAAGTGCAAGAACTAGTTTCTTTTGAGCGTTTCAGCCCTGATCTTCCAATGTCCGATTTGGGTTGGAAGAAGCCCTTGCCTCACCAGTGACCTGAAGGACCGCTTTCAGTCAGCAAGCGGAACCAGCACAGATCCCGATGTGGGGCATACCGAATCGAAATCGGCCAGAAGCGGACACTCATTTACAGCCGGCATTCTACCGACCGGTGTCAACAACTAATCCTGATTTACGTTGCGAAGCTTGCTCAAGTCCACAGGGCATTGAGCACGGCGATCCGGTGACGTTCCGTCCTCTGCACGCTGCCTGACGAGAGGGCCAACGCGTCCGAAACCTTGGCTTACACGAGGCCAAAGACACGCCACAGCACCTACTGTGAGCCAGTCCTCCGTATAGCCGAATCCCAAATAGTCGAGCGCGCTTGCGTCGAGCAACCCTTGATCTACCTGAAGCAGAACCGTTTCAAGTAGGCGGACATCTGCTCTCAACATCCGCTCCGCCGCCAGCCAATCAGAGTAGGTCCAGTGATCCAATGCCTCGAGGTCATTGAATTGATCAAAAAGCAGATTCAGGCGATCATCGAATGCTTGGTGGAATTCGGCAGTTGCTATTCCCAGGGACTGAAATGCATTAGCTCTGGACTGAACATTCGTTGCCCGAAGTTCGAGGCCAACGAAAACCAGGGAAACAAGAATCGCAGTAATCCCGACAAGTTCCGCTATATCTTTCCAATTTCCTTTCATCGGCTTCAGGGCTCTATCGCTCAGAAACTCCGCTTTGGGTCAGAAGTAATTGATAGGTGAAGTCTAGACCAAGCGGTACTTCATGTCCGTTTCGGGTCGGAAGCAGCCTGGTTTGCCTCATGAACAACTTGATCCGGTGTTTAGTTGATAGGCGAACTCCCCTGGAGGTGGATCACAGGGGAAATTAGTTCTCAGTTCGCCCGGGAGCAGAAATTTGAGATTTTGCCAGCTAGAATTAGGTTACGACCTTTGCTTCTCACTCAAAGCTGCCACTCACGATTTCGAAGTTGCGACTGAAAATATTTTCCGATTGCTCGCTACGCTCGGCAATCTCGATGCAAGCTCCGGTGAGTGAGTCACGACCAGGACGATTGCGGATGGTAAACGATCCGCATCAGTTGGGAGCCAGAAAATGGACGCTGATCGATTTGTTGAGGATTGTGTGATCGCAAATCAAGACTCGGATGCGCAAGCTGCGGTGAAGGAGGTACTAGCCAGAGCAGTGTCAACGCCCAGTGCAGTCCTGGCGGCGCTTGGGGAGCCAGATAAAGCAGAGCTCAACGTACTTCTAAGCTCTCCCACTTTGACGATTTTTGCTGCGACTTGGACCCCTCAGATGAACCTCATGCCACACAATCATTTGATGTGGGCGAATATCGGAATATACACGGGTCGGG
>DATHRQ010000033.1:0-5802 GCA_035465095.1 Anaerolineales bacterium
ATCGGTTTTACCAAGATCGTGCTGAAAGGAATCGACGGCCCAGTCAACGAGACCCAGGAGACCGACCTCACCACGGTATTCAATGCGGGTCAGAGAACACTGGGGCTGATCAGTTATCTGGTCGAGATCGCCCGGCTGAACAAAGGGACGATGAATCCATCGCGTGAAGAGAGCAACGCCAGTGAAATCATCAAAGAGGCAGCAGCGAGTTGGAAAACGCAGAACACAGCCAAACCGCTGAACATGGATGTGAACATCAGCAATCCCATCTTCCAGGTGGACAAGGCTCAGATACGGCAGATCATTTCTCACCTTTTGACTTTTGCTGCGCTTCGCATTACCGAGGGCACTGTTACACTTTCAGCAAACGACTCTGAGGACTCCTTAAAGGTTAGAATTCACAGCAACGGAAAAAAAGGTGTCGACAAATTCGAAATGGATTCGGCCATGTTAAAGTTCGTCGCTTCATCGCTGATCAAATTACACGGTGGGCAAATGGACGATCCGGAAGAGACGGATGATGGATTGATGCTGAGGTTTTCAATCCCGAGATAAGCAAAGACCCTGATGTTATCCCGAGCATCAGGGTCTTTTGATTCAATTGGGCGGGAAAAAAACTCGCCCTTACCTACCATTCATTGCCAGACAATCGGGCCTGTCTTACGGTAATTTCCAGCCAGCAGTTCCAAATCCAATACGTTAATGATGCCATCGTTGTTCAAATCTGCAACGGAGGGTTCGGCGGCGTTGTAATTCATGCCGATGCTCATTGCGTCGAACTGGTCAATGACATTATTGCCATCGATGTCGCCGGCGGGTAAGGGGATTAAAGGCAGGGTTGTGGATATTCCGTCCGTGAGTGTGACCGACGATGCCTGGGCTTTGAGGAATCCATTTGAGGAGGCAACAGCTGTATAGGTTCCTGCGGGAGCTGCGAGGGTAAAGGTGCCGTCCGTATTGGCGCTCACAGTTGCGGCAGTGGAACCGTCCATATTAAGCAAATCAATCGTTACCGGTTTGCCGGCAAATACCTGGCCAGTGATTATTCCATATTGCGACGTCGTTGGGGTGGCTGTCGGCACTGGTGCCAACCATGTGAAGGTTTCAACCATTTGAGCAAAGACAGCCGACTCAGCCGCTTCGTCGTAGAGAGGCGGAGGCGTGGAGTAGACGCTGGGGTTGGCTGCACGCAGAATAAAGTCGAGGCTGACGCAGACATTATCCCGGATGGTCGAGTAAGCGTTCCATTTATTGATGTGGCCGGCTGTTCCGTCCTGCCCGGTTTGCTTGAGGAAGGAGATCCCGTTGACGATTATCATCTCAGAAGTTTCAAGGATCGATTCGGACGCCAATGGGCTTTCACATGGATTGGCGTTCTCAACCACAATGACTTCGAGATATTTCTCGGTCAAATTCGTACCCGGCACGAATGGCAGATCAATGCGGGTGAAGTTATCATTCCCATTGCCACCGATCTGACCCTGGGGCGGATACTTAAATTGGAACCCGTATGTCAAGTTGGTGAATGTCAGCCAGGTGTCAACCTGTGAGGTGGGCGTCAGGGTAAATGATGGCAGGGTCGGCGAATCAGATGTGGATGTGAATGTCGGCGTCGACGTTGCCGCCATCCCATGAACGGTGATGACAGTCCCAATCGAGGGCAGATCGGTAAGAACATTGTTCCCGGTGTTGACACGCACTTTACATTCGACCGTGGTTTGACCCGCCTGCAATCCTGTTACGTTAAAGGTGAAGGCAACACCGCTGGTCGTCGCTTTTTGACCATGACTGCCTGCAATGGCGACGATAAATTCTCCATTTTGCGGACCTTGCATTGCAACGGCCGGGTCCGTGCCAAAGAGGTCAGTGGCGGTGATGTTGCTCACCTCAAGCACGGCAGGATCATACGTACAGGTAAATTCGGCGCTTGAATATCCTTCCGGCGGCACGTTGTTCAACCTGACCGTGACAACGGCGGTTTCGCCAACGTCGATGTCTGGTTTATCCACATCGGTGGACCCATGCGGCCCATTGGGTGTGGGTGTTATTTCGGTGGGAGACGGCGTTAAAGAATGCGTGGGTGTAGGCGTAAATTCAGAGGTAGGTGGGGTCGATGAAGGCGTGGGGGTCGGTGTGGATGACGATGAACCGAAAGTATTCAAAAGCGGTTTGTATAAGCCCACCGTCAGGCCGTCCTTCGTGAATGTCGTGCTGCTGAAGAACGAATAGTAGTTTATCTCCCAGCCTGCAAAGGTCGCGCCAAGCATTGTGGGACGCAGCATGAAATGGAGATGTGGGATGTCAGGATCGACGCTCCCCAGGCAGAACTTATAGCGTATGCCATCGGCAATAATCCCCAGACGTTGATTGCGTTCAACCGACTGGCCCAAACCAACCTGTATATTCCCAAGGAATTGATATTGCGTGACCCATCCGTTACCGTGATCGAGAATGACATGGCACGTCGAGGTCGCAACCACAGTTCCGGGGCCGGCTGCCGTCACCCAGAAATTGGAAGTATCTTCTCCCTTGTACATCCTGACACGCGGAGCGAAATCGATCGCGCCGCCTACAGAGTAATGATGTGAACTGCTTAAAGGCCGCTTATGGCCGTTATCGATCCCATCTATGGCATACCAGGTGAGTCCCTGCTCCCAGGGTAATTGGAAAAAATCCGCCGGAGGGACAGGCTCGGTGGAAAGCGCCACAACACCCCCCACCGGAAGGAGGGTGGCAAGCAAAACCACGAGAAGAAGAGCATATGATGTTTTTTTACGTCTCATCTTGATGATTTCCTTTTTGGCGAATGGGCCGTAATGTTCTCAGAATTGTCCGCTACTTTCCAAATTCAAAGTAGGCATTTCTTCCCAGACGAACCATATCGCCGGGATTTAATACAGCCGAACTTCTACGGACGGCCTGCCCATTGATGAACGTATCTCCGCCAAGGTCCATCAGGTAATAGCGATTATTGGCTGTGTAGATCTGGGCATGTCTGTCCAGCACGTTTGGATCATGCAGGCAGATATCATTGTTCATATCGCTTCCGATCAACAAAGGCAACTTCTGGAGAGGGAAACTCCTGCCTGCATTTGAGCCGTGCTTGAATTTGACCGTTGCGGGCCGGCCGGAAGGCACCTGGCTCTGCACAGAACCCATGCCTCTTTGTAAAACCTTGTAGAGACCGAATCCCAGACCAAGCACCAGGCCAATGGTCAACATGGCGATACCCAAAACCGGGAATTGGGTGTCTGATGTATCAGATGTCGGGTCGAGAGGCAGCGGGGTGCCCGATAAGGATTGGTCCTGAGCAACGCCCACCGCCGGGTCAACGGTCAGTGGGATATTGTTCTGGGCGAGGGTCACTCCTGGCAGCGGCGCGGCAAACCCGGAAGAATTGCGGACAGCCAGCGCAGCACTTTCCAAAAACAGGTTGGTCTGACAGCCACCTAGAGTTTCAAATGTAACCTCAGCCAATACGCCGCCAACGTTCTGGGGCGTCGTGCTGGCAAATGAGGCATCCACCAGACCGGCAGATTGCGGAAGGGGCAGTCCGTTCATGCCAGTTACAGGACTGCTGGCATTGATCGGCTTCAGGCAGGCCGGGTCATAACGGATCTGAAATGTGAAACCTTGAATCGGCGTTACAGAATTCGCATTGACAAGAACCTTGAAAGTCTCGCCGGTTTTATACTCCCCCTCGCTGACCGTCAGCCAGATGGATTCGGAAGATTGCGCGTTTACAGTGAAAAATGTGGAGAAAGAAAAAATAAACGCAAGAATAAATGCAGTGATGGATCTCATAACTGAGTAATCCTTAAACATGGGCGCACACTGATAGCATGCGCCCATGTTGTAGTTTTAGGAGATCTTTAGGGCCAGACGATCGGGCCTGTGAGACGGTAGTTGGCAGCCAGCAATTCCAGATCCAGGACGTTGATGACGCCGTCGTTGTTCAGGTCGGCGGCGGCAGGATCGGATGCGTTGTAGCTCATACCGATGGTCATCGCGTCGAACTGATCGATGACGTTGTTGCCGTCGATATCACCAGCAAGCAGGGTCACTGCGGACAGGGTGGTAGTTGCATCGGCAGTTAATGTCGCTGAAGCTTCTGCGGAAAGGAAACCGGCGGCAGTTGCCACGACCTTATAGGTACCGGCGGGTGCCATCACGCTAAACGTACCATCAGATTCGGCAGTGACGGATGTGACCAAAGCGTCGGTGTCATCATACAGGCTGACAGTCACAGTCTTGCCGGCAAGCACCTGTCCTGTCAGGGTGCTGTCGCCCGCTATCTGACAGTCGGGATCATCCGAATCGACAAGTCCGTCGCCGTCATTATCGATCCCATCGTCACATATTTCAACGTCAGTGGTCGTGTCCACGACGGTCAGGGTGGCGGAAGTGGACGGTACCTCGGTGAGGACATTATCGCCCTGCGATACGCGGGCAACACAGGTAATGGTGGTCTCGCCGACCTGCAGGCCCGTCGCGTTGAATGTGAACACCGTGCCATCCGTCGTCGCGCGGTTTCCGTTACTGCCCGCAACTGCCACAATGAAACTTCCATTCGCAGGACCGTTGATCGCGGCGGCAGAATCAGCGCCGAAGAGATCGGTCACAACGATGTTGCTGACCTCGACCACGGCGGCATCATACGTACAGGTGAACTCGGCACTCGTATATCCTTCTGCAGGGACATTGGCTAGACTCACGCTGACAACAGAACTCTCGCCAACTTTCACACTGCCCGGGTCGGCTGTGGTGGCAGATGAGGGATCGGTTGATGTAACTTCCTCACGGCGGATGGTCAGATCGTAGAATCCGCTGCCGGTTTCCGGCTCGACCATAACGAAATAATTACCGGCAGGCTGGGAGCTAATTAACATGCCGGAAGAACTTGCAATCTCGCTACCGCTTTCGTCCAACAAACGGATCAGCGTAGTCAGGCCTGCCCCAGTGGGAGAAGCAGTGACTTTGAAGTCCTCGGCTTGTGTGAAAACGACGGGCCATTTCTCATGGCGATTTTCATCCACGTAGCCGGTATAGGTCGCATCCCAATACGTAAGATCGCGGACAACCACTACAGGCTCATCGGTTTGCGCCAGAACGGCGTGCGCGCCTCCCATTGCACCGAAGACGACAACGGCTGCAATGAGAACTTGCAAAACAGATTTCAATTTCATCATTTGTTTCTCCTTTATGGATTTCAAAAAGTACAGGTGGTTGTCTCCATTTTATGTCCATATGCATGTTGGTACCGTTACATTCGTATTGCCGGGGAATTGCAATATGATTGCCGGACCTCGATAGTACTTAAGTCCCTTAAAGTGAATCAAATAAGGAGGCTGTCTTATAGTGCATGAATGACAGCCTCCTTTTCGATTGTTTTTAGATTGTTTAAATCTTAGATCACGATACTCACCAACCTGCCGTCCGCGACGATGACCTTCTTCGGTTCCCTGCCGTCCAGGTATCTCTGGACGATTTCAGAGGCCAGCGCTGCAGACCTGATCTCATCGTCATCCGCTTCTGCCGGGACCGTGATCCTGTCCCGTACCTTGCCATTGATCTGCACCGGCAGTTCGATCTCATCCTCTTTGGCAGCTTCGGCGTCGAATTCAGGCCATGCCTGTTGATGGATCGAGTATGGCCTGCCCAGGTGTTCGGTCGAGAGTTCCTCAGCGATATGCGGCGCGACGGGAGCCAGCATCTTCAGGTAAATTTGCTGCGCTTCCTGCCTTGCAGGAGAACCCACCGCCCCGGCTTCACGCGCCTTGTACATCTCATTCATCAACTCCA
>DATHRQ010000034.1:0-9404 GCA_035465095.1 Anaerolineales bacterium
CCCATCGAAGGTCAGCTTATGATAGATGTCGTCACAGATCAAAAAGATGCCCTTCTTTTCACACAGGTCAACCAGCTTCCCGATCAACTCCGATGGGTAGATAACACCCGAGGGATTATTCGGACTGTTGACAATGATCGCGCGTGTATTGGCTGTCACAGCTTTTTCCACATCTTCAAACCGGGGCGTGAAAGTGCCATCTTCAGGCGTTACGACCACCGGCACTCCATTGCACATTCTGATGATCGCGGGATACGAAACCCAATACGGCGCAATGACGATCACCTCATCCAGTGGATTTAATATACTGTAGATCAAATTGAACAGTGACTGTTTTGCACCGTTCGTAATCAGTACATTTTCAGGTGCCACCAGCCGGTCATAATTTTCCTCCGTATAGCGGACGACAGCTTTTTTCAGGGACTTGGTGCCGTCAATGGGAACATATTTCACGTCGCCGCTCGTCAGCTTTGCCGTCGAAGCAAGGATCGCTCCAATGGGCGTCTTGTTCTTTGGGTCCCCGATCCCAAGGTTGATTACAGGCTCGCCGCGTTCGCGCAGCAACCTTGCTTCTTCATTGAGCGCAAGCGTGGGCGATTCCACGATCTCGCTGGCCAACTTACCCAATTTCATGACCACTCCTTAAAAAGAATATCTGGTCGGAATACACATCCAGACCAGATCTGTTCAAAGAACCGTGGGAAAACCTGGAACACCGATAATTTTCGTTCTTCAAAATTATCATGGCAAAATTATACTATAGCCAAACAGCCAAGTAGAGTGGCCGCTGCCTGTCTGCGATCAACAGTGGACTGACATAAATACCGCACCTTAAATTAAAAAAGACAGCGCACAAGTGCGCTGTCTTTTTAGTGAATGAATAGTTAGTCCAGCAACTCTTGCGGGACATTCCCACCGTTCTCGGCGATCTTCCTCAAAACGGTTTTGTGAAGCCAAACGTTCATCTTGGCAGAATCGCTCATCAACTCCGGCGGGCATCCCAACTCGGTTGCCAATTCCTTGCGAGCTTCGTAGCTGCTGTCGATATCCAGGAGTTTGAGGAGATCGACAATGGAAACCTTCCAATTGAGGTCTTTGCCGGCGCTTAGCCCTTCCAGTTTTTCCATCACATCGACTTCTGAAATTGCACGTCTTCTTTGTAAAATGGAACCAACTTTCGACGCTCTGGACTCGCTGGGGGTCGTTCTCGGTGTTGACCTTGCTTCTTTCTCTTCTTCCTTATCTTTTTTCAACCCCAATTTTTCCAGGATTTTGCTAAATAGACTCATGATTTTTCCTTTCGTTTTGTGTATTTATTTACAGGTAACTTTATGATCCAAAGTCGTTTTATATTATAACGTATACGAACAACAACAAGATTTTTATCGTTTGTTCATACCGTCGTCATTAACAATTCCACGGCAGCAGTTCAGTTCTTTCTGAAGTCTTAATCATTGACAGACCATTTTTGCAGGATCAACATCCTTACCCAGCGCCCAAACACGCTCAAACTCCTGGATGTACAGCTGTGCTATCTCCGTATTATCAATGATGATCACGTTTTCGTCATTGGATGTTTCTGCATTGGTCGAAAAGTTTAATGATCCCGTAATGACATAGCGCTCATCCACAACGATCAACTTGTGATGCAGAAAACCTCCGTTTCCATCCTGTCGAACAGGCACGCTCCCACAAAACAGCGTTCGCAATTCAGCCGCATCCGTTGTGCTTCCAAAGGCTTCGAATACACCAGCTACTTCGACTCCACTGTTCCGTCGCTGGATCATGGCGGCAGCCAGCGGATAATCGGTAAAACTGAACGCCATAAAATACACGCTGGATTGTGCGCCCAACACAAAGGGAATAATTGCCGTTTCGAGGGCTTTGTCTTCAGATGTAAAAATCACAAGAATTTGCGACCCATTGATGTTGGCAGATTGATCCAGAATTTGCGAAGGCGATCTCGGTCCAAACTGGCCGTTCCACATTTCCTGAAACTCGGTCTCATAGATCGCGGCCACCTCTGGCGAATGGATCACAAGCACATTGTTGTTCTGGTCGAAAATACCGTTTTCAGTGATATTCGTCGACCCGGTCCAAACGGTCTGCCAGTCGAATATCCAGAATTTATTGTGCATCAGCGCCGAACGGGTATCCGAACGCACTTCGATGCCCGCCGCTCGCAGCATGGCAAACTGACCGTGCCCCGGCTCTTCATCCGCTTCGAGGCCGTGTTCGTCATCGGTCACCCACAAGATCTCCACGCCGCGCTGCTTTGCGGCGATCAATGCTTCGGCCACCTGCGTCAGGTCAAATTCAAAAGATGCGATGTGAATGGTTCTCTGTGCGTTGTTGATCTTGTTGATCAATTGCGCTTCCACCGAGCCCTGCCATTGTTCGGGGTTCCCCATGTTGACCGGGTCTGTAAAGTAAACCTCCCACCAGTCGCTGGCGACCGTACTTGTTGGCGGCACAGCGGACACAACTACCGTCGGCGTATCGATCACCGGCGTATCTGTCCCTGAAAATGAACCTGTGGGGGCTCTGCCAGTCAGCGTGTATATAAGCCCCAGAATGCCTACGACCACAAAACCCAAGATTGTAAAGACTATGTTTGGTCCGCTTTTTCTTCTCCTGCCAGCCATCAAATTTCTCCGTTGTCCTGCTCAGTGAGCACTTTCTTTAACTTCAAGATCAATTGGTCCTGCGTGTTTGATGAATCGCCCGCCTGGTTCAACAATTCGTCCATCACTTCAGGGGTCGGCAATGTTTCTTCATCCCCCAAAATGGTCCTGAAACGCTCAAGAAGCTTATCGCGCAACTGCACACGGTCTTCAGGTTCAACATACTTCCCCGCCGCCCAATTGCCGATCAACCGCATCGAACTTCTAACCGCCTTAAGTTTTGGCTGCAGCACCTCATCCGCAGCCGTATCATCCAAATCTTCTGTTTCATTGACGATTGAGGTGGACATCTTAATTCCCCAATCCAACATCTCGGACGCCGCCTCTTGATCCAGCATTTCAAACAGGGCCTCGTTCCCTGCCAACGATGCGACGGCCTGTTGTACCCGCAGATCTACATTTGCCATATCAACTCTCCAACGACTCGAAATTGGACGGAACTCCCAGCGGGATTCGCGCTGCATCCCCATCGATGCGCTTGATCAACCCCAACAGGACCTCTCCGCTTCCCACCTCGACGTAAGCCTGAATCCCGGACCCGGACATTGCCTCCACCGACTCCGTCCAGCGCACGCGCGAACCCATCTGCGCCTTGATGTCGGCGCGCAGGTCGTCGGCAGAAACAAGTTGATTCGCATGGACATTGCCAATCACGGGAATGACTGCATCCGTGATCGGGCAGGCATCGACTGCACCATTCCATTCGTCTTGGATCGAGCCCATCAGCGGTGAATGTGCGGCGATGCTGACAGCCAGCGCTTTGGCGCGTTTTGCACCGGCGGCCTTCGCACCCTCCATAGCACGCTCCAAGGCAGGAATGTGACCAGAGATCACCACCTGGCCTGGGCAGTTATCGTTGGCAACCTGCACGATCTCGTCCGCGTTACTAGCCTCCGCACAGACTTGATCCAGCGTGGGAATATCGAGGCCGAGGATGGCCGCCATGCCGCCGGGGTTGCTTCCTCCGGCCCGCTTCATCAGTTCGCCGCGCGTGCGGACAAGTTTGAGACCATCGGTGAAGGGCAATGCGCCAGAGGCGGTCAGAGCCGATAATTCGCCAAGTGAATGTCCGGCCACAGAAGCAGGTGTAAAGTCGGGATAAAGACCCGCAAACGTCCTGTATGCAGCAACCGAATGGATGTATAAAGCCGGCTGTGTGTTAACCGTTTCGTTGAGTTCATCCGCTGGACCATCCCACATGAGTTGGGAAAGGTTAAAGCCAAGCAGTGAATCTGCTTCATCGAAAGTCTCCCTGGCAATGGGGTATGCCTCAGCGAGTTCCCTGCCCATCCCAACGGCTTGTGAGCCCTGGCCGGGAAAGATGACCGCAGTGGTTTTTGGATTGAGATTCATATTGGCTCTCCTCCCTGAGTGGAGGGTCGAATGTGTATAAAGACTTGTAGACGAAGGGTAGGATTGCGCAATTGTACTTCGTCTGCACCTACGGCTCCGCTCAGCGTGATAGATACATACTATTAAAACACAAACGGGTCGTGTTTGTCACGACCCGCTGATGGGAAAAGTAGTCCGTTTATTGCTGCTTCTTTTCTTTTTTGATCTCGACAACTTCGCGACCTTCGTAATGACCGCAGTTTGCACAGACGACATGCGGAAGTCGCATGGAGCCGCAGTTGGAGCAGGATGTGAGGTTGCGTGGTTTCAACGCATCATGAGCGCGGCGGTTATTGCGGCGTCCCTGTGAGACTTTTCGTTTTGGTTGTGGTGCCATCTTACTTTCTCCTTAACATTCTTACTGCACGGTATTTTATCACCAATGCATCGATTTTCCATTGAGTGGGGGATTATAGCGGCTGGCTTGAGGTGCGTCAAGTAAGAAATGGTCGTATAATCTGTCACGTTCAGCCCATCATGAGAGGAAATCCATGCCCCTTCGCTTACTAGAGATTATCATTCCTGAATCCAACAGCAAGAATGTAAGAGAAATCATTGAGAATGAGTCGGTCATAGGCTTCTGGCAGGAAGAGTCAACCGAGACCGGATTGTTGGTAAAGATGCTTCTATCTGTCGAGCATACGGAGGAGGTACTTGACCGGCTGGAAAATAAATTTGCAGATATGGAAGGGTTTCGGGTGGTCCTGCTGCCCGTCGAAGCAACGATCCCGAGAATTAGGGAAAACAACACCGATGAACAAGATGCGAACACAAAGGAACAAAAAGACGCTCAAGAGAACAAAAAACTTCGCATCAGCCGCGAGGAACTGTACTCAGACATTGTAGACAGCACAAAATTTACGAACATATATGTCGCAATGGTGCTGCTCTCTGCCATTGTAGCCTGTGTGGGTTTATTACAGGATAATGTGGCAATTGTTATCGGCGCAATGGTGATCGCTCCGCTGCTCGGCCCGAATGTTGCGCTGGCACTGGCCACCACTCTGGGAGACTACGAATTGGGAATCAATGCCCTGAAAACAGGCTTCCTCGGTGTACTTATTGCAGTTGGCCTGTCAATCTTTGTAGGATACTTTTTCAACGCCGACCCTGAAATACCTCAGATCGCATCACGGATCAATATTGGCTTATCCGATATCGTGCTGGCGCTCGCGTCGGGTGTTGCCGGTGTGCTTGCATTTACCAGCGGTGCATCCATATCCCTGATCGGCGTGATGGTTGCTGTTGCCCTGATGCCGCCTCTGATCACATTCGGATTATTGGTCGGCTCGGGCAATATTTCCGAGGCCGTTGGCGCATTTTTATTGCTTATCACTAATATTATTTGCGTTAATCTGGCAGGCGTGACGACATTCCTGGCGCAGGGCATTCGCCCACGAAAATGGTGGAAAGCTGGCGGAGCAAAAAGAGCCACCCGTACGGCAATAATGCTGTGGTCTGTACTTCTGGCAGCCCTTATCGTTGTGATCATTATTTCCCAGCAAACTGAATGAGCGGCATATGGACAAAGACAGGCCGATCAAATGGCTGCTCGAAGGGGACGTCAGCGTTCAATATCAGACACATCGTGATTTACTTGGTGTTGAGAAAAGGTCGTTGCGAGACCGGATATCCAAGGAAGGCTGGGGAAAGGCATTTTTGGAAAGCCGCCGGGAGAATGGTCATTGGGGCAGAGGCTTCTATCAGGTAAAATGGATTTCCACGCACTACACACTTCTCGACTTGAAACATCTTGGAATATCACCCACCAACAAAGAATGTCGGGGTACGATCGCAATGATCCTGAATCAGAACAAGTCGCCCGATGGTGGATTGAACCCACACACAGAGATTGCAGACAGCGATGTTTGCATCAACGGAATGGGATTGAATTATGCGTGTTATTTTGGAGCAAACGAAAACGCACTCCGCTCCATAGTGGACTTCATCTTGTCTCAACAACTGGACGACGGGGGATTCAACTGCCGTCTTAATCGATCCGGAGCCGTGCACAGTTCCCTGCATACTACGATTTCCGTCCTTGAAGGGATACTGGAATATAAGAACAACGGCTACATATATCGCCTCGCAGACTTAACCAAGGCTGAATCGGCCTCGAGGGAGTTTGTCCTGCAGCACAAATTGTTCCGTTCTCACCGGACAGGCGAGATTATTGACAAAAAGATGCTCATGCTATCCTACCCATCCCGCTGGAAATATGATATTTTGCGCGCGCTGGATTACTTCCAGTCTGCGGGGGTCGAATACGACCATCGGATGGACGATGCCATGCAGGTTCTGCTCAAAAAGCGAAGAAAAGACGGGGCATGGCCGGTGCAGGCAAAACACCCTGGGCAGGTTCACTTCGACATGGAAAAGACAGGCAGTCCCAGCCGTTGGAATACGCTGCGGGCGCTGAGAGTGTTGAAGCATTTTGAGAAAACGGAATATTAATCTGGAATTGCTTACACCATAAAGCGGGGTCGCATTGATAATAGTTCCCATAGTAAAATCAGGGCATGGAAGTACAGATCGCAGCCGCCAAGGTCAACAAATACGCCGTTTCTGAGAGCGGCGATACATTGGAAGTCATCGAACGCCCAAACGGAGGCGTTTCTGTTGTGCTAGCTGACGGGCAGACCTCAGGCCGCGGCGCAAAAGCCGTCTCACAGATGGTCGTGCGCAAGGTGATCGGGCTGCTGGCAGAAGGCGTCCGTGACGGGGCTGCTGCGAGGGCGGCTTCAGACAAACTATACACAGAGAAAAAGGGGAAAGTGATCTGCACGCTCAACATCGCATCCATAGATCTGCACAGCGGCACGATCGTTTTAGGCCGCAACAACCCCTCCCCCATGTTTGTCTGCAGAAATATGCAGATAAATCGTTTCGATTCGGAAAGCAGTCCGCTCGGCGCTTCGCGTGATGTGCGTCCATCCATCACGGAACTTGATATTGAGGTCGGCCTGACCATCGTGATTTATACGGATGGACTCGTCCATGCGGGATCACGGCGCGGTCACCCCATGGATACAGAGGAAATATTGCAGTCCATGCTGGAGGATCAGGATCCCAGCCCACAGGAGATCGCAGACACGCTTCTGGCACATGCCGTCGAATTGGATGAAAATCGTCCCGCCGATGACATCAGTGTGCTGGTTATCAAGGTCGGACCACGCGACGGGGACAATGTGCGCCGCATGACTGTGCGTCTCCCGATCGACAGGACCGCCATGCGATGATCCAGCGATGGCGCAAACTGCGCGCAGCGTGGCGTGACACGCTCATTCTGCTGAATGAATTCCGCACGCCGCTGATCGTCTTTTCGTTGGTCGTCGTTGGCGGGGGGCTATATTACAACCGGCTGTCTGCCCAAGTGGGCGAACCAGTTCAAACTGCGGGCGAGGCGGTTTTTACCATCCTGAGCGCGGCATTTCTTCAGGGAGTCGGCGACTTTCCCGTTCACCCATATCTTCAAGCGTTTCATTTCGTCATGCCGCTGGTCGGCGTTATTATTCTCGCGCAGGGATTGGCAGATTTCGGAAGCCTGCTGTTCAATCGCCGTTCGCGGAGCAAGGAGTGGGAAATGGCTGTTGCCTCCACATTGGAAAATCACATCGTGCTGGTTGGGTTGGGTCACCTGGGGTATCGCATCGTGGAAGCGCTGAACGAGATGGGCAAGGAGGTTGCCGTTATCGAACTCGACCCGGCAGTGGATGCGTTCAAGGCCGTGCAAAAGATGGGTGCGCCCGTTATTCAAGAGGACGGCACCCGCAGCGCCGCGCTGGAAGCCGCCAACATCAAGGAGGCACATACCATCATCCTGGCCAGCCAAAAGGATTCGATGAACCTGCAGATCGCGCTTAAGGCGCGCAGCATGAATCCCGATATTCAAGTTGTGATCCGCATCTTCGATGAGGATTTCGCTCACGCCCTGCATGACCAGTTCGGCTTTATTGCGCTGAGCGCGACAGAGATGGCGGCGCCTGTGTTCGCCGCCGCCGCGGCAGGCGCAGATGTAACCCAACCCATATCGATCGAAGGCAAGCAGCTCAGCCTGGCACGCATGGTGATCGGGCACTCCGCACAAATTGCCGACAGGACCGTTGGGGAGGTTGAAGACAAATACCGGGTCACCATCATCCTCCTGCGCCATAACGATCATTCAGAGATGCACCCCAACAGCGCCAGTCACCTTCATGTCGGCGATACCATCGCCGTGTTCGGCGGGCCGGATCAACTCAAACAGCTTATGCAGGACAACTAACAGCCCATGGAGCCTGTAAGTAGTCGTCCACTGATCGGCGTCGTCGGTCACTGCGGTTCGGGGAAATCCACACTGATCGCAGGGCTTGAAAAACACGGCTATTCCTGCCGTCACATCGCGCAGGAGCATTCCTATGTGCAGGCCATGTGGCAGATCATTTCCAAGCCCGATATTCTGGTCTATTTGCACGCATCCTTCCCCGTTAGCACAGCCAGAAGGAAGCTCAATTGGAAAATCAAAGACCACGAAGAACAGTCCCGCAGGCTCTCCCACGCCAGGGAACACGCCCATATAATCATCGATACTGACGACCTGACCCCTGAACAGGTTTTGCAAAAAACATTGGATTATTTAATTGAAAGGAAATCATGAAACGACTCTTCGCGTCATTCCTTAGCCTCAGCCTGCTCGCTGCAGCATGTACAGTTTCCCAACCCCAGACTGATACTCCCACCGACACGCTCCCTTCCGCAACCCCCGCCGCCCCCACACCCGTCCCTGACCCCATGCAAATTCCCTGGGATGACCGCTCCATCTTCAAGAGCGGACTGATCACATCAGAACAGCATGTGCTGGATGAATTGAACGGCGCGAGTGTGTATCACATCGAATTTACGCTAGCAGACAATTTAAATGCGAAGACGGGAACCGAAGAAATTCGCTACACGAATAAAGAAGACGTTGAATTGAACGAAGTGCATTTCCGCCTGTTCCCAAATATCCTCGGCGGTGAGATGACGGTCTCGAACCTCACCATCAACGATCAGCCCGTCACGCCGGAATATGATTTGAACGACAGTTTGATGATCGTGCGTTTACCGGCTCCGCTTGAGATCGGTCAGAGTATTGTGTTCAAGATGGATTACTCCGTCACGGTTCCACGATCGCTGCAATTGAATTATGGAGTCCTTGCGTATGCGAACGAGGTACTGGCGCTTGCGCATGCCTATCCTGTGATCGCTGTCTACGACGACGAGGGTTGGAATGCGGAGATTCCTCCGCAGGACGGAGACGTGGCTTATCAGGATGTGGCCTTTTACATCGTACAGATCCGCGCACCGAAG
>DATHRQ010000035.1:0-1989 GCA_035465095.1 Anaerolineales bacterium
CCGTAAGCGATGTAGGTCACTTTGCCTTCGGGTACACCCTTGCTGATCATATACTCTTTATAGGCGGGTGAGTTCACCAGAATATGGGTTGCACGTAGGTATAAAAACATCTCCAGCCGGCGCGCAAGCGCGATCACGGCAGGATTCTTCAATACACCCATGCTCACCCCAAACTCTGGCCACAGGTCACGCACTTCGAGCAGGAACGGCTTACGCCGCATCCACGCCACGAACCATGCTGAAACCGCCTGAAAGATCGGCGGCGTTGTGCCCATCACAAGATCCACATCTTTGACTTGTAATGCGGTCCATACTGAAGAAAACATAAAACTGAAAAACGAAACGATGCGCCATATATAACTGCGATGCAGCGCCGGGTAAATATACGAACGCAGCACGCGCACGCCGTCAAGATTCTGCTCGGCGAAGATGCCCGTCCGCGCAACTGTCCGCTGACCCGTTTGATAATTCAGGTCACTGGCGACGATGACCAAGTCATGTCCACGTGACTGGAGAAATTTCGCCATCTCAAAATGACGCGTGTGCCCTGGCTCATCGGGAGAGACGAACGCTTGATTTATTAAGAGGATCCTCATCGGAGTGAAATTATAGCATCGGGAGGTGAATCCGCTTCGAGCTTAGCTGGAGGCGGATTCTGATCCAAGCAGCCATTCCCCACTGTCTCTTTCAATGAATGGGGTAAACTCGTACTTATCCATTTACAATGTAGAAAGGTAAAACATGACAACCGCAACTTCACAAGGATCAGCGCTTCCAGGGCGGGATGTGTTACTGCCTTTTGCCGCATTCATTATATTAGTGGGCGGCGCACCCGTCGCCATGAGAATCAGCTACTCGGAATTGGCCCCCTTTTGGACCGGCCTGACACGCATCGGCCTCGGAGCGGTCATCTTCTGGGTTTTGGCTGTTTACAAGAGGCTTCAATTGCCCAAAGGTCGCGCGCTGGCCGGGGCGGTGCTGTATGGCATCCTGGGCGTGGGGGTTACGTTTGTGCTGATGAGCTGGGGGTTGGTGAAAACACCGGCAAGCATGGCGTCGATGCTGGCTGCGATGGTGCCCCTGGTCACTGTCCTCCTTGTTGCCTTCCAAGGGGTGGAATCCCTTACCGCACGCGGCGTGATTGGATCACTGCTGGCAGTCGCAGGGATCGTCATTTCTGTTGGCGGCGCTTCTTCAACGGATATATCTCTCCCGCATGTTGGCGCGATCATCCTTGGCACAATATTCCTTGCGCAAAGCGGTGTGGTGATCAAGCAATTTCCTCCCAATCCGCCAATCATGACCAACGCGATCGGCATGACAGTCGGTGCCATTATCCTGGCGTTTGCCTCGCTGGTGGCTGGCGAGACATGGGCACTCCCCTCGCAGGCCAGCACATGGGTCGCAATCAGTTATCTTGTGATTTTCGTCAGTGTATTGGCTTTCCTGTTTTACCTCCAGGTTTTAAATAAATGGAGCGCTTCGGGAACATCCTATGGATTTGTGATAATTCCCCTGGTCACGGTAATCATTGCATCGATTTTAACCAGGGAACAGATCACCTTGAGTTTTCTCATTGGGGCCGTCCTGGTGTTGATTGGTGTTTCAGTGGGAGCATTATTACCTGGCAGGAAAAACGAAGCTGAGATCGAATTATGCAAGGATTGCGCCGGCCAGGTGGTATCAAAATGTATATAAATTTCAGATGAGAAAAATTGACGCATACAAGTAACATTTCCAAAGTGAAAGTAACTCTGATAGTTTCTGAGAGTCTTGTCACATAGAATTAGGTTTGACGAAAGTAAATCATAACAAGCTTGCATGATTGCAGCTTGCGTATTGTGAAAGGAACTTGAACCTAATGGAAATCCCTCGACACTGGAGACTCAAAAAACAACGTTATGGGCTGGTCGGTGAGGTCTGCCCGCATTGCGATTACAAGATCTTCCCCCCGCGCGACGTCTGCCCGAACTGCGGCGACGAAGCCAA
>DATHRQ010000036.1:0-3970 GCA_035465095.1 Anaerolineales bacterium
GTCGGGTTTGCGAACGATGCGTCCAAAGCCGCGCGGGTCATCCGCGATGACGGTCAGCAGGCTGAACGGCCCGGAATTGGATTGTTGTGTCTCCACCAGTTGTTTGAAGGTCTCGCCGCGCAACAGCGGCATATCTGCGTACGTCACAATGACCAGATCCGATCTGCCTTTCAGCAGAGACTCGGCTTGCATGGCCGCGTGCCCGGTACCCAGCTGCGGTTCCTGCAAAACGGTCTGGGCCGATTCGCCCAGAAACTCGGTGACAGGCTCTGCACCATGACCAACCACGACAAGCGGCTTTTCGGTCGTTGCCTCGCTCAACGCTTCGAGCACATGCCAAAGCATTGGCCTGCCGCACAATGGATGGAGCACCTTTGGCAAATCCGATTTCATGCGGGTTCCCATGCCCGCTGCCAATAAAACCGCGGTGATTTTCATATTGTCTCCGAATGTCCCTCACCCTTCGCCCTCTCCCAGCGGGAGAGGGTTGGGGTGAGGGTGAAATATAACAAAAAACAGGCTCCCACGATCTGCGAAGCCTGTCTGAAAATAAGCCCCGCAAAAGCGGGAATGTAGCTGGGGCACCTGGATTCGAACCAAGATCCACGGCTCCAAAGGCCGGTGTGCTGCCATTGCACCATGCCCCAATGCGGTCGCAATTTTATCACAAGAAAGGCGTGTTATTTCTTTTTCTTCAGCGAACCGGTCGAGCGCAGCGGGCCGGTCATTTTGATGGGCGCTTCGCCGGGCCTCAGACCCAATTTTTGCGCCTCGGCAAATGTGATCACATCCGGATTGATCGGGAGGTTGCCCGTCTTCTCGACCGCGTCGTCCCAGAAGGCATCCAGGTCTTGTACACTTTGCTTTTTCCCAGCAACTGCAAACAATTCCTCGACGTCCACATCCGGTTCGGGTACTTCTTCCTCAGCCTGGACAGACGGCTCAGATTCCGCTTCGGCCTCAGGGACGGCTGGTTCGCCCTCATCGTCCGTGGGCGTCACTCCAAGCGTTTTCAGTATATTTTCAACATCGCCGCGCACGAACAACATGCCTTCCACGGTTTGTAGAATGCGGTCAGAATCGCCAAGCCCCCTGCCGGCCAGAAGCAATGCATGTGAACTGTCAACGGGGATCAGAATCAGATCATGGTCGCCGCCGCGAAAGACATGGTAATTCTCCAAATGTTCCTGACGAATAATTCGCGAAACCTTGAACGCCGCTGAATAGATCCCCATCAATGCCGCCAACAGGGAGACCTCCATACTGCTGTCGTACAGGTCGCCAGCCCGTGCAAGGACGCGCCCGCGGTCGTTGATCAGAAAGACCGCATCCGCCTTGATCTTTTGGCGGAACCCGCCCAGGAGTTCGGACAGATTCTGGCGGTGTTCTTCGGCTTCCTGGCTGGTCTCCATGGGGAAGATGGTGCGCACCAACCCAAGCGAGCGTTCCACTGCATCGAGAAAGTCGGCCAGCGGAATGGGCTTGTCGAAAATGGCCACCGCACCCGCGTTCAACATCTCGTCGCGTGCCTTGCGTTCCGTCATGCCGGAGATGAAGATCACGCGCATATCCGGGTTGCGGGCCTTGATCTTGCGCATCAACTCCACACCCGATATACCGGGCAAGAGGTAATCTGCGACCAGCAGATCGACGCTGCGGCGTGAGGCTTCGAGAAGGGCCTCCTCGCCGGACGGTGCGTCGACGATCTCCAACTCGTGGCCCAGAGTTTGGAGGGTAGAGTGCAGCAGGCGGACGATATCACGCTGGTCGTCAACGAGAAGAACGCAGGGTGTACTCATAATCTCTCAATCATGTCATTCCGGAAACCAACAACCGGCCTCTTATCAGATAATGAAGGCATTATAGCAAACAATTCCATATATCACAGCGGGGCAGGCCCATCGAAGGTAATCAAGCGTCAGCGCGGAGTGAAGCAGATGTCGGTTCACCTGCATCCATTTCCATAATCGAACAACTCCAGGTGCATGAGCGGATAGAGGGAGGATGGATCGAGTGTAAATCCGCAAAAATCATCCCGTGTGGCGGCGACCTTGAGTCGCATATATAGAGGTATGGACGGAAGTGTGGACGCAAAGATCGCCTGGGCCTCCTGATGCAGTGTGTACTGCGGCTCGTTTGGCAGAACTGCAAGCGCCTGTTCACAGGCGTTGTCAAATTCGGCGTCAGAGAACCCACTGACGTTGGTACCCACCCAGTTATTGGCTTCGTCCGGTATTTGCGCGGTCGTGAACCAACTGCATTGCGGTTCGATGGTATCTACACCCAGGGCATATTGTGCAAGGTCGAAGGTACGGCCCAACAACGGACCGCTCGGTCCCTGTGCGTAAAAATCAGAGGCAGAATGGAAAATGGCATTCAACCCAATACCGCATTCTGCAAGCGATTCTGTAAATATCTCGACCACCTGCCTGCGCTGGGTGGCGGATGTGGTCAGGTAATCCAGAATGAGTGGCGTTCCATTTGGCACCCTTGTTACGCCCAATGATTGGCGCGGTGTGGATGGATCGTTATCATGGTCCACCCAGCCCACCCTTTCGAGTATCTGACGGCCGGAGGCCGGGTCAAATTGATAGTTTTGAAGGTTGCCGTTGTGCAAGGGATGATCGAACGACAGGTAGCTATCCGGCACGCGGGAGAGGCCAAAGAGAACAGTATCCACCGCCTTTTGACGGTCGAGGCACACAGCGATGGCCTGACGTGTACGCTCGTCGCCGAAGATATCGGGGCGGTCGCGGTTAGGGTTGAAACCGTCATCATAGGATGCAGGAGCGATGCCAAAGCTGAGCCATTCCATGGAATCTGACCGGGCCGTGACCAGTTGGGCCAGATCGTCGATCTGCATTTGCTGTAGCAGGCTGACCTGCCCATCGAGACGAACAGACGGGTCGAGCATATCGCACGTGCCGTTTATGAGGGATGTCAGGGCTGTATCTGTATCGGGCATGAACAGGAAAGTAAGCTCATCGAATTTGGGCAATCCACTATCTGCACGGAAGTAGTTAAGGTTCCTGATAAGATGAATGCTTTGGCCGGGTTCCCATTCCTGGACGATATATGGTCCCCATCCCAAAGGCGTTTGTGTGGATACATCCACTTGTAACAGGTCTTCGGCGGAAAACTCTGTCCAGGCATGTTGAGGCAGAGGCGTCCAGAAGTTGGTGTGGTAATCGGGATCGATATAGCCGGGTATGCCCCACCATTGAATTGTGATATCGTCTGCGGCTTCGTAGGCCTGGGTGCGGTCGATCAGAAATTTGCTGACCGGTGTTTCTTCGTCTGACGCGAGATCGAATGAATAGACCGAATCGCCCGCAGTAAGCGGCTCGCCGTCAGACCACATCAGGCCCTCCAGCATGGTAAAGGTGACAACCATCTGGTCCATTTGGATATCGCTTGAGCCGTCATACGTTATTGCACAGTCATCGTCCCGGCAGTCGCTGGGGCGAATCTGAACGCCGGTATCGAGAGTAACGATTTCGCCGTTCGTGTCGAGAACAAGATCGCCGTCGCTCACAGTAATTGTGGCAACCTCCGCGTCGCCGTCTTCGAGACGGGGAATCTTTTCAAGGATGACTGGGACATACGCATACCCTGCCAGATCCATCGGCCCATCATAGATGGCAGACAGCACGCTGCGCGCAGCGGCGTTCAAACTTCCGTAGAGATAGAGGCTGGTCGGTTCATCGCCGAGGCAAATGGTCAACGCGCGTGAATCAGACGTCAGCGTGGGAAGAGGCGTTGTAGTAGGCGCAAATGCAGGTGTCGGTGTGGATACTTCCGCTGTTGGCGAGGGTTGGCAGGCGCTGAGAATCACCAATGTGAGGATCATGAGCGGGAGCCATATGGATTTTTGAAGATGTCGGTTCATACATACCATCCTGTAATATATATCGTAGACTTCTTGCACAGTACCAAAATCTGCTCTCGTCGCCGTCCCCGGCCGCGGTAC
>DATHRQ010000037.1:0-5059 GCA_035465095.1 Anaerolineales bacterium
GGAAATCGGGAAGGAAGCCGGGTTGAGTTACGTTTACGCGGGGAATTTGCCGGGTCAGGTCGGGGAATATGAGGATACCTTTTGCGTCGAATGCAATCATCGGTTAATTAAGAGGCACGGGTACGTCATCCAGGAATATCACATCACGGGAGATGGGGAATGTCCCAATTGCCACGCGAGTGTGCCCGGCATCTGGCATAATGACTCATCTCGGGTAACCTTGCATGGAGTGGGAATGCCCCTGCCCGTTCGCTGATGCACAAACAGCAGAGCCGAAACTCTGCTGTTTTTTTGTTAGAGATTCGTTCCCTAATTCAAAAATTGTTCCGCATAATGACAGGCCACCAGATGCCCAGGGCGCAATTCACGCATTTCGGGTTCGTTCACTGCGCAGTCGGGCTGGGCGATCGGGCAGCGGGGATGGAAGCGGCAGCCCGAAGGCGGGTTCAGCGGACTGGGCACATCTCCCTTTAGGATGATGCGTTTGCGTTTGAGGTGCGGGTCGGGAATCGGGATGGCGGACATCAATGCCTGTGTGTAGGGATGAAGCGGTTGTGCGAACAACTCATCCCGTCCGGTCAGCTCGACCATTTTACCCAGATACATAACGGCCACGCGGTCAGAGATGTGTTCCACCACGCTCAAGTTGTGCGCAATGAACAGATAGGTCAGGTGAAATTCCTGCTGAAGATCCTTCAAAATGTTGAGCACCTGCGATTGAATGGAAACGTCCAATGCGGAAACAGGTTCATCGCAAATGATGAATTTCGGCCGCAAAGCCAGGGCACGGGCAATGCCAATGCGCTGGCGCTGACCGCCGGAGAACTCATGCGGGTAACGGCGGGCATGATAGGTTTCAAGGCCAACCTTCTTGAGCGTATCGAGCATGATGTCGAAACGCTCCTGCGGGCTGCCTAAATTATGAATATTGAGGCCTTCCAGTACAGATTCGCCGATCGGCAGGCGCGGGTCGAGGGAGGCGTATGGATCCTGAAAAATGATCTGCATATCACGACGAGCAGTTTTCAACTCGCGGCCGCTGAGCTTTAACATGTTTTGTCCGTCGAATATTACCTGCCCGGAAGTGGGTTCCACCAATCTCAGCATGCTGCGGCCGACGGTCGTTTTACCGCACCCGGATTCGCCCACCAGGCCAAGCGTCTCCCCTCTGCGGATCGAGAAACTGACGTCATCCACAGCCTGCACATGTGCCACTACACGCTGCAAAATACCGGCACGTACGGGAAAATACTTGACCAGATTCTTGACCTCAACAATATAATCTTTTTCAGTTTCACTCATGAATGATTGCTCCAATAAATCAGCCTAGTCAGCGAGCGGGGCTGTATGCCCTTCAGTGTTTTCATATAACCAGCACCGTACTTTATGGCCAGCCTTGAACTCGATCAGGTTCGGTTTTTGTTCTGAGCAAATGGTCAAACCATGTTCCACGCGGGATTTACAGCGCGGCGCAAACCGGCAGCCCGGCGGCAGGTCCACAAGGTTTGGCACAGAACCCGGGATAACCTCCAATTTTTCCTTGAGTTTCCCCAAAATGGGGATCGACTCGATCAGCCCCACGGTATAGGGGTGCAGCGGTTGATCGAAAATCGAGGCCACGTCTGTTTGTTCCACGATCTCGCCGGCATACATCACTGCCACGCGTTCGCACATTTCGGCAACCACACCCAGATCATGCGTGATAAAAATTATGGCAGCGCCCATGTTGTCGCGCATGCTGCGCATCAGATCCAATATCTGGGCCTGGATGGTGACATCGAGCGCGGTGGTGGGTTCGTCAGCGATGAGCAGTTCCGGCACAGTGGCCAGACCCATGGCGATCATGACTCGTTGGGCCATGCCTCCCGAGAGCTCATGCGGATAGGCATCCACACGACGTTCCGCATCCGGGACACCCACCATTTTGAGCAATTCGACGGCGCGCGAACGACCTGCTTCCTTCCCAAAATCTTTATGAATGTTTAGAACTTCACTGATCTGATCTCCCACCCTAAATACCGGGTTGAGCGCGGTCTGCGGCTGCTGGAAGATCATGGAGATTCGATTTCCGCGGATCTGTATCATCTCACTTTCAGACAGGTCAAGAAGATTAATGCCGTCGAACAAAATCTCACCGTCTTCCACTTTTCCCGGCTCAGCGATCAGCCCCATGATCGAAAGAGACGTTACGCTTTTCCCGCAGCCTGATTCTCCTACCAGGCCGAGTATTTCACCTTCATACACTTCAAAATCCACCCCATCCACGGCGCGCACTATGCCATCGTCAGTATAAAAATAGGTTTTCAGCGATTTGACTTCCAGTAGGGATTTCTTTGGCATAACGAATTGATCTCCGTCAGGATTTATTGTTGCTAAGTCGAGGGTCGATCGCATCTCGCAAGCCGTCGCCCAGCAGGTTAAAGGCCAGCACCGTGATCATGATCGCCAACCCAGGGAAAAACACGAGATGCGGGGCGGTGAAGACCTGATTTCGCTCGCTGCCCAGCATGGTTCCCCATTCCGCTGTTGGAGGCTGTGCGCCCAGGCCAAGAAAGGAAAGGGCCGCAGCATCCAGGATCGCGGTGGCGATACCAAGCGTCCCCTGGACAATGAGCGGCGGAACGGAATTCGGCAGGATGCGTTTGAATAGGATATGAAAGGGTCCGCCTCCCAGGGCGCGCGAAGCCGAAACGTATTCCTGTTCCCGGACAGAAAGTACACTGCCGCGCACAACACGCGCATAAATGGGGATTGAAACGATCGCAATGGCCAGGAGTGCATTTTGCAGGCCGTGGCCCAGCACCGAGACAATGGCGATCGCCAGCAGGAGTGAGGGGAACGCCAGCAGGACATCCATCACCCGCATGATCAGGTTATCCACCCAGCCGCCTATGAAGCCTCCCACAGCGCCGAGGATCGTACCGATGATAATGGCAAAGCCAACCGTCGTGAAACCGACGAACAAGGATACACGCGTACCGAAGATCACGCGGCTGAACACATCACGTACATTGCCGTCAGTGCCCAGAATATGTTGAGGCTGGTCTTCAGGACAGCCCAACAGGTGTATGCAGGGATCGGAGCGTTTTTTTATGTCTTCGTGTCCGATCAGGACGAAGTCAGGATCGAACGGCGCGAGGACCGGGGCAAAGATGGCCACGAAGATCAGGAAAAGAAGAATGGAGCCGCCGATAACAGCCGATCTTTGACGAAAGATCCGCCGCAGTGTCAAACGGAACAGGCTGTTCGAGCGATAGTCGCTAACTGTCTGGCTGGTCGGTGTTTCAGTTATCGTTGTCATGGCCTAATCCAGTTTTATGCGCGGGTCGATGAATACATAGGAAAGGTCCACCAGCAGGTTTGCGCCTACGTAACCGATGGCGATCACAATGGTAAATGCCTGGACGACAGGAAAATCACGGGCGGTAATGGCCTCGAACAACATGCGTCCCACGCCGGCAAAACCGAAAATTGTTTCGGTGAGAACCGCGCCTGCAAAAAGCGTGCCGACCTGCAGGCCTATAATGGTCACAACGGGCAGCAACGCGTTGCGAAGGGCATGCTTCAGCACAACCGAACGTTCGACCAGACCTTTGGCGCGTGCTGTTCGAATGTAATCCTGCTTTAAGACTTCCAACATGCTCGAACGGGTCATGCGCGCGATAATCGCCAGCGGGATGGTGCTCAGGGCGACCGCCGGCAGGATCAGGTGCTTGATCACATCGCTCAAAACCTCCCAATCACTCGAAACGATGGAATTAAAGATGTACATGTTGGCAAAAAATTCCAGAACCGTATACCTGAAAGTCCCTTCCACGACCTCCCATTGAAACACTTCGTAAAACGGGACTGCTGTAACGCCAGCAGACAGACGGCCGGACGGCGGCAGCCAAAAGGGCGTATCCTTCAACAACAGGGCGAAGACGTAAGCCAGCATCAGACCCAGCCAATAGACCGGCATGGAGACCCCGGTGTTGGCGGCAACCATCACACCGACATCTGTCGCCGAATTCCTGCGTATGGCAGAGATGATTCCGGCCGGGATGCCAACCATGACCGCCAGGATCAACGAAACGAGACCCAGTTCAACGGTCGTCGGCAGACGCTCGAGCAGAATCGAGGTGACAGGGCGGCTGAAACGGATCGAATCGCCGAAATCACCGGAGAGCATGTTTCTCATGTAGATCCCGAACTGGGTCGAGATGGGTTGGTCGAGACCATTCTCACGTGTGAATCGTTCGCAAACTTCAGCAGATGCTTTTTCCCCCAGCATGGCCTTGCAGGGATCTCCGGGAATGGAACGTGCCATCACGAACGTGACCAGCAGGATGCCAAAAACCACCGGGATCGATAATATAATGCGGCGGATTATATATTGTGTCATAGGCGGACCGAATAATAATTACAAAACAACGCGAGACAGCACCTACCCAGGGGGCGCAGCGCCATCTCGCGTTGCATTAGTGAGAAGCTAGATGGCCGAAGATTTACTCGTCGTTCATCAAGCCGTCGAACAGGTATGAATAGTACTCGAACGCACCCGTGTTACCAATGTGATTGGGGTTGGATACATCGATACCGGCTGCCCAGGAGGCAACCACATCGTTGGCATCGAAGGTCGAGCCGTCGTGGAACGTCACACCTTCACGCAGGGTGCAGGTCCAGACTGTGGCATCTTCGTTCGGTGTACAACCGGTAGCCAGTTCAGGTACCACTTCGCCGGAGTCGATGGCGTAGCCCAACAGGGTCTCAACGACCTGCTGACAGGGAGCCAGTGACTCACCGTCGGTTTCGTCCTGACAGAACAGGCTGATCGGTTCAGCATTCTGCATGTAGACGAAGGTGTCCTTGCCGGGGTTGACACGGGCAAAGAGCGGAGCGCCGAAGGGGCGGAAGTGAGCATTGTCAACCGTTGCCAGTGCCGCGGATGCGGAAGCACAGTTGGCGATCGGAACCATGGGAACCTGTTCGCGGATGGCGTTGTTGGCTTCGACGTACAGCGGCTCAGCCTCAGCCTCGTCACCGATCTGGGAGGCTGCGTGAAGCACTTCATAGATCT
>DATHRQ010000038.1:0-12290 GCA_035465095.1 Anaerolineales bacterium
ATTCTCCTAAAGTCATTTGACGAAGATCGGCGGCGCGTCACTTCCTGCTGACGGTTGCCACATGAATAGCAGGCACACCGCTGGAGTATTGTACACTGGATTTATAGAGCGTAAAGTTTATCCCAAGTCATACCAACAATACTATAATAAATTACATGGCTTACGCGCAATTAAAACCGCAATTCACGCCGTCTGCGCGCGTGGAGGAAATTTCAAGCGAGTCGTCGTATTATCGTTTGACAATCCCTTCTGGGAAAGCAAATACATATCGCCTTGCTCAACTTAGTGACTATACGCATGTTTCGAGAGATCGCTTCCCGCAGCGCTATGGATTCAGCCTCAGCCTATCAGCCCGCGTCTCGAGTGACTCGATTCCCGGGACGTGGGGATTCGGTCTATGGAATGATCCGTTTGGGATGTCGCTTGGCTATGGCGGCAAGCCGTTCCGCGTCCCTGCCCTGCCGAATGCGGTCTGGTTTTTCGGCGCCTCAGAGGAGAATTATTTGTCTTTCAAAGATTCTGCTGGTCTCGATACGAGGCGCCAAGGCGCCTTTACTCGACCAGCGGCGGTTAATGGCTTTTTAGCCCAATCCTTCCGCTCGCCGAGGTTTCATCCGCTGTTGATTCTTGCCGGATTGGCACTCCCTTTCTCGCGGATAACAACGCGGCGATTATTGAGCAAGATTATTGAGGAAGATGGAATCGAATTGGGCGTGGACCCAACCGAATGGCACAGATACAGGTTCGAGTGGAGCGAGAAGCGGGTGTCATTCGAGGTGGATGATGCGCAGGTGTTCGAGTCGGATGTGAGTCCGAATCCGCCTCTGGGACTGGTCATCTGGATCGACAATCAATATGCGGCATTCACCCCGGAAGGAAAGATCGGGTTCGGAGTTCTTGAGAACCCCGAACCTGCATGGTTGGAAATCAAAGATTTGGAAGTGGGCTAGAACGCCCAGAAACTTGGAAGATAGATCCGCAGGAGCGCGTCGATGATCAGGCCCATGAGGATGTATCCGCCGAACTGACGGTTGTGCTGGAAGGCAAAACCAGAAAACCAAACAGGCCAGAAATCTTTCGCTTCTTCCGGCGGGGTTTCAGGCTTTGGATTGTTCAATACTTTGAAAAATGTCAGGGCATCCTTGTAGGCAAGAAAAACGATCAACATGGCAGGCGTGAAGTAGCGGGTAACAAATACCAGGTACAGGATGACAGCATAGATCATGATGACCGCGAATTGATCGGTTCGGCGGGCAAAGGCTTCGCCAGCACGCACAGGGAAGGTGCCGACGCCGCGAGCCTTGTCGTCTTCGAGCTTATCGATGTGCTTGGCAACATTAATACTGGCAACACCCAGGCCATAGGGAACACCGGCGAGAACCACATTCCAATTCCATACCCCTGATAGCACGAAGTAAACGCCAGCGATCATGATCGGGCCCCAGATCAGGAAGATGGATAGCTCGCCAATACCCCAATATTTGAACGGATACGTATAAAGGAGCAGCACTACGGCGCCCAGAGCGAACAAGCCAATCACAACAGGGTTGAAGTTTGTAAAGTACAAGGCCCATAACCCGGCAAGCGCTGCAAGGATTCCGCTGACAATAAACCAGCGGATCTGCTGCGATTTGGTAAAGAAACCCTGCGCCAGCGGATGAACGCCATATTGGGTGCGGAAGTAATTTTCATGATCGAGACCGCGGCTGAAATCCGTGTAATCGTTGAGCAGGTTGTTCGTTCCATGCGCGATGAACAGGCCAATGGTCAGGATGAGGAACGGTCCCCAAGAGAAATAGCCGTCACGCCAGGCAAGGATGCCCGCAATCACACAGGAATAGACTGTGACCAGCGTAACGGCGGATCGCGTGGCGATCAACCATTTGGAAACGACATCGAGCGCATCCCACTCTTTTTTGTCGTTCATTTTGATCAATTGCCAGATGGCAGTACGCCACATCGCAAAATTGATGTTCATGCTTCATCCCTTTCAAGTTATAAAATCTTTCAAAAATTGACGATTAAGATTATACTATCACTTGTGAAATCGGATACAATTGGTCGTAATAGGAATTTGTCGAAACTTATTCGACCAATCAGAACAATCGGAGAGCAACTCAAATGGCTGAAAATCAGCGGGAATATATTCCTGCTTTAAGTTATAGATTTCTGACCCCTTTCTTTGATTTTATCCAACAATATATCGTGCGCGATGTGCAGTATAAAAGATTATTGATCGAGCAGGCAAATATCCAGCCGGGGCACAAAGTGCTGGACCTGGGCTGCGGGAGCGGCACGCTTGCCATTATGGCGAAGGAAGCACAGCCCAAAGCGGATATCATCGGTCTGGATGCAGACCCTGAAATGCTGCAGTTTGCAACCGATAAATCGGCGGAGAAAAAGATCACGGTCAATTTTGACGTGGGCTTTACCGACAAACTGCCCTACCCAGACGAATCATTTGACCGTGTATTATCCAGCATCATGATCCATCATTTGAAGACTCTTGAAAAGGAAGCGACCGCCTACGAACTGTACCGTGTATTGAAGCCGGGCGGCGAACTGCATATCATCGACTTCGGCAAGCCGGTCACATGGTATGGGAAGATGCTGGGTCCGTTTTTGCATGGATTCGAGGAGGCGAACGATAATATCGATGGAAGGCTTCCTGAGATATTTGGCGCACCGGGCTTGAAAACAGAGATCACGGGTCACTTTCATACCTTCTTTGGAGACCTGGCCTTCCTAAAAGGAATCAAGTAGACCATCAGGACGACTGCTCGTCTTGTTTTTGGAGTGTCGATAATGACAAAATTAAGTTACAGCACATTCGGATTGACGAACCTCGATTTTTTGGACGCCATTGACGTTGTAGACCAGGCAGGATACCCGGGCATTGAACTATCCTTTCACCGCGATCAGTTCAATCCGTTCGATATCACGGATGATGATCTGCGTATCATCAAAAAGAAATTCGAGCAGACGCGCGTTCGTCCCGCCTGCGTGGCAACGGCCTCCCACTTCTTTACGCCTTCGC
The DNA here is from genome assembly GCA_035465095.1 of Anaerolineales bacterium. Taxonomy (GTDB): domain Bacteria; phylum Chloroflexota; class Anaerolineae; order Anaerolineales; family Villigracilaceae; genus Defluviilinea. Next base: position 3,038 of record DATHRQ010000038.1, read on the forward strand.
GTCCGCACGAACCTTCGCTGATGTGCATCGACACTGCTGGAAGAAAACGCCGCATCGATCTGGTGAAGCGGGGCATCGAGGTCGCCAGAAAACTGGACGTGGATCTGGTCACATTCGGCAGCGGATTTATCCGCGAGGAACATGTCGCGAATCCATCCATCGATCCGAATGAACTGCTGGTGAACAGCATCCACCGCTGCCTGAAAGCGATCCATGACGACGAGGACATCACGCTCCTGATCGAACCTGAGCCAGGCATGTTCATCGAGACCCTCGAACAGGGCATGAATTTGGTCAAGGAAGTTAATTCACCCAAATTCAAACTGCACCTCGACCTGTGCCACAACTACTGCGCCGAAACCGACTATATCGACGCACTGGCTCTGGCCGCGCTGCACGCCAGATATCTGCATGTATCCGATGCGCGTGAAGGCTATAATCTAAAGATCGTCAGATATTCTGATGACCTGAAGTTCGACATGGACTTTGCCTCGTATCTGGTGTACTTCCCCGAGAATGCCGATTTTCTTTTTCTCGACCGGGACAACCCGATCTATTTTTATGACGAATCACCGACAATACAACAAAAGAAAATAGCAGACGATCTTGCAGGCAAAGCTCAGATTTCCAGGGAAATTGCCTATGTCGATTACAACGAACTTTACGCTGGCAAAACGCCGCTGGAACCCGAAATATTCACCTATCTGATCTCCGTGCCCGGCCTGAGTTTCGACGTGCTGGACAGGGCACGACCTATCATTATATATCTGCGAACCACGAAAGACAAGAATGGTCACCTGCTGATGAACAAGATGGTGGCCAACACCCTGACGGGCATCGTACATTTCCACGAGATTCCCGGAGAAGGCACACTGGACTTCGAGGCCAGTTTCAAGGCGCTGAACGACAATGGCTTTACTGGATATGCATCGGTTGAACTTTATCACCATGTGGCATCATGGGAGAAAGCCCTGGCCGACAGTTACGAACACCTTTCACAATTTGTGGATGTCGATCCATGACACCACAGGAGGCAACCATGAACGATCTGGAAAAACTGGGCTGGGAGACCCATACCATCGGAGAACTCGATCACCGAACATTGAAGGCGCCGCATGTAAAGCTGCGTGCGTTGACAACAGGCGAGCATGGGGACGGTGTCTTTTCAGTGGACCTGCGCATCAACCGCCCGAACACCGAATATCTGTCCACGACTGCTTTACACTCCTTTGAGCATTTTTTATTGTTTGGCTTTCAGAAATATCTTCCCAAGAACTTTATCAGCGTGGCGCCCATGGGATGCCAGACCGGCTTTTACCTGATCCTGCTCAACGAAGGTGACGCCGAAAAAATTTGCAATACATACGAGAACATCCTCAACGATATCCTCGCCGCCACTGAAGTGCCCTACGCCAATATCAGGGAATGCGGTCATTTCGAAAACCACAGCCTGGAACTGGCACAGGATGTGGCGCGCAGAGTACTGGATGCCCGATCTGAATGGCAAAATGTAATATGACAAGCGAAACCAAAGTTTGGCGCATTAAACATCAGCGCCCCATCGAGTATGAGGTGGTCAATTGTAGAAACATCTTCTCTCCAGAGAACGATGCCTTGTTATCCGTTGGGAGGCGAAAGGACACACGCAGATTCGTCATTGTGGACGCAAATGTGGAGCGCTATAATTCGGTACAGATCAGGGACTATTTCGACCACAATAACATTGATGCACGCATACTGATCTTCCCAGCAGGTGAAAAAAATAAATCAGTGGATAATTACATCTGGATACTGCGCGAACTGGATAAATTCCCGATCAACCGCAGGGACGAACCGATCATTGCCATCGGCGGTGGCGTACTGACCGACATCGCCGGGTTCGTCGCCAGCAGCTACCGACGGGGTGTCCCCCACATCAAGGTGCCGACCACGCTCATGGGCTATGTGGATGCCTCCATTGGCATCAAAGCCGGCATTAATTTCAACAACAATAAGAATCGGCTTGGTGCCTTCGAGCCCCCAAAAAAGGTTTTTCTGGACCCAAACTTCCTGAAGACCCTGCCCCATCGCCACATCCTGAACGGCATGTGCGAAATGATCAAACTGGCAGTGATCAAGGACTACGAATTATTCGAATTACTAGAATCATATGGTGCTTCAAGTATAGAAACCAAATTTCAGGACGAACCCAGCGCATCCATCCTGGACCGATCGGTTGGCAGCATGCTCGAAGAGCTTCAACCCAACCTTTATGAAGACGAGTTGGCGCGCACGGTGGACTTTGGTCATACCTTCAGCTACGGGATGGAAACCCACCCCCAGGCCGACCTGCTTCATGGCGAAGCGGTTCTCATCGACATCCTGATCTCCTCGATTCTGGCCCATGAAAGAAATCTTTTATCCACGAATGAGTTGAATAGGCTGTTCGACCTCGTCGCCAGATTCGGCATCGTGCTGAATGTTGAACTTGTAACGCCCGATCTGTTGTGGAAAACGCTCAAGGAACGAACCTATCACAGAAATGGAATGCAAAGAGTTCCCCTGCCGCAAGGGTTGGGCAACTGTACATTTGCAAACGATATAAAATTCGAGGAATTACGATCGGCATGCAAAACCTATAAGGAAAGAAAAACCAGCAATGAGCCAATTTACCAATACTGATACGGATGAAATCAAAAAATTCGACGATGTCGCCCAAACGTGGTGGGACCCCGAAGGCGAGATGGGCACGCTGCACACCATCAACCCGCTGCGCTTGAAATTCATCACCGACGTTTTTGACCTGGCAGGGAAAAAAGTGCTGGACGTGGGCTGCGGCGGCGGGATCCTAACCGAGGCCCTGGCAAGGAGCGGCGCCCAGGCAACCGGCATCGACCTTTCCAGGGAGTCCATCGAGGCGGCAAAACTTCACGCTTCGCAGGTTGGTCTGGACATCGAATATCGCTTTGAGAACATCGAAGATACAGCCTCCAAATTTGGAGGCCAATTCGACGCCATCACCTGCATGGAAATGCTCGAACATGTTCCCGAACCCGGCAAGATCATTGCCGCCTGTTCAAAATTATTGAAACCCGGCGGGCATGCGTTTTTCTCGACGATCAACCGTACGCCAAAGGCGTTCATCATGGTCATATTTGGGGGTGAATACATTCTGCGTTTGTTGCCGCGCGGCACGCATACCTATAGCAAACTAATCCGCCCAAGCGAATTGAAATATTGGGCCAAGGACAGTGGGCTCGAATTTCGCCGTCTTGCAAGCCTGATCTACAACCCGTTTACACGTGCTTTCAAGGTCGTCGAAAAGGAAGACAACAACTATATGGCTCATTTTGTCAAGCCAACACAGGAATAAGGTGCAATCATGAATCGTTTCTTTGCATTATCGCGCACGTCCCACGGCGTCCTCGACCTCGCAACGCCGGCATTTTGCGCATTGCTGTGGCTGGGCCGCTTCCCGGAATGGACCACAATATTACTTTCGATTGCCACTGCATTCGCCGGGTATACTGCCATTTATGCTCTCAATGATTTGGTTGGGATCGCAGCAGATAAGGAAAAATTCGCCGGCAGTGAGATGAACGAAGGGTATTCAGTAGAGGCCTCCGAATTGCGCTATCCGCTCGCGCGAAATATTCTGGGCTTCAAAAAGGGACTGCTTTGGTTTGCATTCTGGTTTATTCTGGCCCTTATGGGGTCCTATTTACTCAACCCCATCATCGTCGTCATCCTTATCGCCGCGGCCATACTGGAGGTTGTATACGTCCTGCTTCTTAAAGTGACCTACCTGCGGACATTTGTGAGCGGCCTGGTCAAGGCCAGCGGTCCCATCGCTGCAGTATTCGTCGTGGATCCCAACCCGTCACCTCTTCCTCTGTCATTGTTATTCATCTGGCTCCTTTTCTGGGAGATCGGCGGACAAAATATCCCCGCCGATTGGAATGACACAGCCGAGGACAAGCGCGTAAACGCGAAGACGATCCCGATCCATTTTGGAACGGACAAGGCAGGCATCATTGTCGTCTCAGCTTTGGCTGTCACCGTGATTACAAGCGCCTTTTTGCCAGCCATTTCCCCCATCAGACTCGGTCTCCCATACATTGCATTAAGCCTTATCATTGGGTACATTTTCCTCCTAAAACCGGGGTTTCGACTCAATAAACACGGGGGAGGACGAGATGCCGCCAGGCTGTTCGACAGGGCAAGTTTCTATCCGGTGGCGCAATTCCTATTGATAGTCACCTTCGTTTCAGCGACCACCTTGTTTGGATAACACCAAATAGAAATGGGCAGTCAAAGGACTGCCCATTTCTATTTGCCTTCAGTATTGGTAATCAACCCCAATAGTTTCTGATGATCTCAGCAGTCACGGGAATAACCCTTAAGAGAACATCGATCAACAGCCCAAACATAAACAACGACCCGAACTTGCGGTTGTTGTAAAAGGCATATCCGACGAAATACAGGGGCCAGCCGATCTGCCCTTCGGGCTTCGTTTCCGGTTTGGGCTTCAAGAAGACAGGGTAAACTTGCAGGAACGTTGGAAGTGCAAAAAAGACGATCAGCAGTACCGGTGTAAAAAACTTCACAGCGATCAAATACAGCGTAAACAGATACGGCGCGATCATCATTGCCAATACGGCATAACGGGACGCCTTCTCACCGATCACCACAGGCAGGGTGTGAATGCCCTTTTTCTCATCCATATCGAGTTTGTCGATATGCTTGCCGAAGATGACGGTGGTCACGCCCAGCACATAGGGCAGGCTGGCGATAACAACGTTCCAACTCCACGTCTGGGTCAGAACGAAATACCCGCCGCCGATCATCAGCGGACCCCAAACAATGAGCACGGCGATTTCACCGAGAGCCAACCCCTTGAGCGGCCAGGTGTAGAACAACAGGAAGAATGCGCCAAGGCCCAGTAATATCCATGCCGTTTGGTCGAAGCCCGTATACTGCACAAGATAAACACCAAAAACAAGCGCGATGAGCGCTGTTACCGCAAAATAGGTGAGATGCTGGCGCTGCGTCATCAACCCGCTGGCGATGGGCTGTGCGCCATAGATATTGCGATAGTAATTGTCCTTGTCCACGCCGCGGACAAAATCCGTGTAATCGTTGAAGATATTGTTGCTGGCGTGGGCCAGGATCAGGCCGAGGGTGAGGGCGATCCAGGGCAGGAAACTGAACGAGTTGTCGCGCCAAGCGAAAAGTCCCGCAAGAGCCGCGGAGATAAACGTCATCACAAGTACGGCGGCACGGGTCGAGATCAGCCATTTCGAGATGACATCCAAATCATCCCATTCCGCTTTTGATACTTCTGGAATTACATTGAGCGCCTTGCGCCACATGGCAAAATTCATATTGAGGCTCCTTAATCGAATATGGACAAATTATACCGAATCACCCCAGTATTATCGTTTGACATTTGTCAGATGGTTTCCAGAAGATTATCCTGATTTCGGTTTACCCGCTGGCATTCCAAGAGAGAATGCCGCCCCACACCGCGATTCCTGTTTCCACCCAAATTCTGCCGGGCATCCAGTTTATTAAACCAAAGACGTGCTCTTCTTTTTTAGACAAACGCCTGTTCATACGCTGCAATGATCCCATCCCATAACGTGTTGGCATCTTCATCCACGGTCTGAAATTCAGGATGCGCCTCAAACCACGCCAGTGACATTTGCAGCCCTTCTGCCCACTCCACTTCACAGTTAAAGTCCGGGACAAAGCGTTTGATCTTACTGTTATCGAACACAACGCTGTTTGATTTGTCTCCAATCAGGCTGCCGACCGCATGTTCATCGAACCGCGCAATAAAATCAGACGGGATGTGGATCACGTTCGGTTCCAACTCCAGGGCTTGATACGCTTCGAGATAAATTTGATCCCAACTGAGAACCTGATCCGACGTTATCTGAAAAGCCTCGCCGACGGCTTTTGGATTCCCCAGCAACCCCACCAATCCTTTGGCAAAATCTTCATTCCAGGTCAGCACCCACAGCGACGTTCCATCGCCTGGGACGATCACCTTCTCCCTGCGTTTCATACGGTCGATCACCGTCCATGGCTGTGACCAGCTCGAAACAGCCAACGGGATCTGTGAATATCCATATGTGTGCGAGGGACGGATGATCGTGGCGGGGAAGCCGTTCTCGCGATATTCCTTCATCAACAGGTCTTCACAAGCGATCTTATTGCGTGAATATTCCCAAAACGGATTCTCCAGCGGCGTCTCTTCAGTGATCAGATAATTCTGGACAGGTTTTTGATACGCAGATGCGGAACTGATGAACACGAACTGGTCCGTCCTGTCACGGAACAGGCGCAGATCACGTTCGATGTCCTGCGGGGTGAATGCGATGTAGTCCACCACCGCGTCGAAACGATGGTCGGTCAACAGCGAGGCGAGATTCGCTTCATCCGCATGGATATCACCTTTAAGCAGGGTTGCCCCTTCAGGGAGTGGATATTCCGTCGAAACCGATCGATTCAAAATAAACAGTTCATGCCCGCGGGATAAAGCCAGATCTGTACAAGCCGAACTGATCAGCCCGGTGCCGCCGATGAATAGAATTTTCATGTTATGCTTTTCCTTTCTACGAAAATTATAAAATCATTATTTGAGGATGTTCCATGATACGAAGAATAAAACTCCTTGCCATTGGTATTGCTCTCACCTTGCTTATGGCCTGTTGCTCAACAGACCAGCCAGCGGCAACAAGCACCGCGCAGCCCCAGCCAACGATCATACCGTTGACCGAGACGTCTCTTACGCCTATTTTACTTGAGCCGACATCCATCCATACGACACAGAACGATCTGGCTGGGAACCATCTGACCGGCGGTACAGCGGACGTGGCCAACGCCGCCACATTGAGTATTCCCATCGACGGCAAACCGATCTGGCTCGTCAGCGCGCCCTTCAAGGATAATGTGGTTTTCGTCGCGGTCATGGAGGATGGTATCGTACAGGCCTTCAAATTATCGGGGGATTCATACGAACCGTTCGACATCTCCCCCTCCCAGCTTCCCGCCGGGATGCCGCCCACATTGATCGTTACCGATAACGATGTAAGATTACTTGCGCCGCCCGATGATGCCTCCCTACTGACCAATCCAATCCTGATCAATGGCAGGCTTGTTTACATCGCGTCAAATGGCGACCTGGTTATGAACGATGCAGATACGCAAACGCGGCTGCCCATCAACGCCCTGCCCGATTCCCGCATTCTCGTGGACAAGGACAACCGTCTGCTGGTTCTTACCGAGCCTACAACCAGCTATGACCACAGCATCGCAGGCGATGACTTGGAAGCCTCTGCCATCGTGTTGGTTGAAACAGATCCTGAACAACGCGTGACAAAAACCATTCCAATCACAGCGCCCGATGTCATCGAAGGGATTTCAGCCATCTGGGCGGATGTGGATAACGACGGGGCACGAGAAGTCATCGTCACCTTGAGCAACAGACAAACAGGCGCACGGATCGTCGTCTACCGTGAAGACGGGACACTGCTTGCCGAAAGCCAACCCATCGGACTGGGTTACCGCTGGCGGCACCAGATCGCCGTGGCTCAATTCGAGCCGAATAAACCGCCCCTTCTGGTCGACGTGCGCACGCCGCATATCGGCGGGATCGTTGAGTTTCTGGAACTCAATGACGGAAAACTGGTAAATGTAAAAGAATATCGAGGTTTCAGCACTCATTCCATCGGCTCCCGCAACCTTGACCTGGGTTTGGCGGGCGATTTCAACAACGACGGCATTATCGAACTGCTCGCGCCCGATCAGGGACAGGGCAATCTCGCTGTGATTTCACTGGATGGCGTGCTCGCATCCATCCAATTGGACGGCGTGTTGACATCCAATCTCACCGCCGCTGATCTAGATGGAAAACTTTATGTCGGCGCAGGGACTCAAGGTAATTTGAGAATTTGGGTTCCATAATTTTGAACCGCAAAGCCCGCGAAGTGGTTTTTTCGTGTTCTTTGCGCTCTTCGCGGTAAAGAACTTAAACTTGTGCCACAGGTTTGACCGTCACTCGATTCGCCAGATAATTTTCCACCGCGAAGATGATCAATGCCACCCACACGATACTGAATCCGACCAAGCGTGAGAGATCAAATGCTTCTTTGTAGAAGAACACCCCGATCAAAAACTGGATTGTTGGCGCGATGTACTGCAACAGCCCAACAATCGTGAGCGGAATTTGCCTTGCCGCAGATGCAAACATCAACAGCGGAATGGTTGTCACCAAACCCGCACCGATGAGGAGCAGATCAATTTGCGCGCCTTCAGACAGGAAAGCGCCATTGCCATTGAAGCCCAGGAATGCAATATATATTAAGGCAATGGGGAAGACGATACCCGTTTCAAGAGTCAGCCCGTACAGAGAACCAAGAGGGGAAAGTTTCTTCACGAAACCGTAAAAGCCGAATGTGAAAGCCAGCGAGAGCGCGATCCACGGGGGGCGTCCATACGCAAATGTCAGATAAATCACGCCAATCGTCGCCAGCCCAATGGGAAGCCACTGCATGGGACGCAAACGTTCTCGCAAAAAGAGAACGCCCAATAGAACACTCAACAACGGATTGATGAAATAACCCAGGCTGGTCTCGACGATAAAGCCTGCGTTCACACCCCAGACATAGATCAACCAATTGAACGATAGCAGCACCGCTGCAATGGAATAGATTCCAATCGTCCGCCAGTTCATCACGGAGCCGCGAAACGCCCGCCACTGTCCACGCGCAACGATATAGGCCAGCAGCAAAATGAACGACCAGGCGATGCGATGTCCGATCACCTGCAGGGCAGGCACCACATGCAAGGCTTTCCAATAGATCGGGAAGAACCCCCAAAGCGCATACGCGCCAATGCCATACAAAATACCCTTGTTCATTCTACTCCTTTGAGAAAGAGAAAGTATACACCCTGTCGTATAATTAAATTCCAGTTATTCTTGGAGGCAACAAATAATGCCAACAACAAACAATCGAAAACAATCTCTATTAATAATAACCATAATTATGTTACTTGTCTTATCTTGCAACCTATGGAATTCCTTCACTCCAGATCCAACTTCCATAATAAACTCTGTAGAGGGAGCATGGGTTCCCTCAGTTTTCTCCTTTGATTTTTTGGAAGAATCAGGTTATGAATTTTCAGAAATGATGATCACTTTTAACAAAGACAACATAATTAACGTCATCAACCTGCCTGCCGATTGGATTTTTCAAGATAATTACTC
>DATHRQ010000039.1:0-3137 GCA_035465095.1 Anaerolineales bacterium
CCACCAATGGAAATATGCGGCTGACAAATCGCAGGTCGTCTGGATGTTCCTCGAGCAGGCGGTTCATCACGCCGGAGAACAATCCGCTGGTCCTGTTTTGCAGGTCGCCATACACAAGGATGGTGACGGTCGCATCCTGCGGCCCGCGGATGTGGTCCGCGTTTGTGATCGGAGGAAACAGGGAGGGAGATTCCGGCCCCGGCGTGGGAGCGGATGTGAAATTGATGCAGGCCGGCGATGTGGGGGCGATAAGCGGTGTAACGACCGGCGTCGGCTCTGTAACCGCCGTTGGCGTGGAGTTGCAGGCCGTCATTATGACGGCGAGAAGGATAAAGATCGTTAATTTATTGTTGTATCGCTTCTTGTAGTTGTTCAAAGGACGTCATCCTCGCTATAGTGTTTATGAACTCTTTCAACGATGAGCTCTGTTCCCGCAGGGTACGCACGGCCGGTCCGACCGGGTCTTCACCGGCTGCACCGCCAGGCAAGTCGGCGTAGGCGCCGTGAAAGGCGAAATAAGCCTGGTTGAGTTTGCGGATCAAATATCCATTTTCCCAGAATATTTGCCTGCGTGCCTCCATGTAAGCTTCGGCTTCCTCGATCTTCCCCTCGGCCAACAGTTCGTCTGCCCTGACGCGTGTTTCACGCATCTCTGCACGGAAGTCAAAGGGCGGCGAGTCGTCGAACAAGCTTGAGGGGAGGTTCGATCCATTAAACTGGATCAGGCTTGGGCTGGTTGTTGAAGCGGTCAATTCGGGGTAATACATCTGCAGGACGAGGAGTCCCACTTCGTCGCCGACGATGTTGGCCGCTGTCTCATTCATCGTCCGCAGTTCGGGCGTTGTGCTGTAGTTGAGGCCAAGCGGACGGATGGTCAGGTAATTGTGTGTCCATTCATGGGCGATGGTGCTGATCATCCAACTCAAGTTGGTTGTCTCTTGCACCATGGTCGGGTAAACGCCGACGCCGCCAACCGGCACCACCAGCGTGGATACATCCAGTGAGGAGGCGACCTTGTCTTCGAGTGCGATCCGCTCTTCGATGGTCAGCGTTGGCAGCACGGAGATGTTGGCGGTCTGTTCTATCCTGCTGCGGGAGGAAACGATCAGCGCCAATGGTGTGGGCGCGCTGTGATAAAGTACGGGCGGGAGAGGCTGGCCGACCGTGGTCAACCCGAGGTGCGCCAGCGCGCTGCTTATTTGACTTTGCAGGATGGATTCTGCAAAAGGAGCCAAAGAAACCTGTCTTTCGGTCAGCGCGTCCTGCTGCGAACGTAAAAGCAGGGTCGCAGATTCTTTATTTGTAATGTTGGGATCTCCGTATATCTGTTCGATGCGCTGATTGGTTTGTGCGAGTTTGTCTGTTGTGCGCAGATATTCAAACACGATCTGTTTGCTGGTGGCGCGGTCGAAGGTGTAGGGCGAATGGACCAGGGCCTGCTCGAACTTGACCCATGTTGCATCCCATACCCAATTGGGGTAATCAAATTCGATCTCGCGTGTATATACGCGGACACGGTCTGCGTTGCCGGTCAGGCGCGGGGTATCGCTGCCCGCAACCAATACCAGCACAACGAGTACGCTGATGATATCAAGTATGCGCCCAATGCGAAATAACATGGGCCGATTATATCCCCGCAATCACCTGTGTTTGGAAATCTTTATTTGTTTCTCAAATATTCGTCGATGGTCTCAGCCGAGCGACGTCCGGCAACCATGGCCGTAACGACCAGATCCGGTCCGGTAACACAGTCACCGCCGGAGAAAACGCCCTCGCGGGAGGTAACGCCTGTGCGGGTATCGGCTTTGACGAGACCCCAGTTATGTGTCTCGAGGTCGGGCGTTGACTCTCCGATGATGGGGTCGGGCCAATATCCCAGGGCAAGGATGGCCGTGTCACAGGCCACGCTGAAATTCGAGTCCTCCACTGGGATCGGCCTGCGTCTGCCTTTTTCATCGGGTTCGCCGAGCTTCATTTCGATGCATTCGACCGCCGCCAATCTGCCGTCTTCCCCGGCTATGAATTTGACCGGCTGTGTTAGAAAGCGGTATTTTGCGCCTTCCTGACGTGCGAGTGTGCGGTCTTTTTTCCCGCCGGGCATTTCATTTTCGGTACGGCGATAGAGGCAGGTCACTTCATCCGCGCCCATTCGCAGCGCGGAACGCAGGCAGTCCGAGGCAGTGTCGCCGCCGCCGATGACAACCACGCGCCTGCCGATCTCGACAGGTTCCCGCATCTCCGGCGGGAGTTGATTCGTCGGCACATTGGCGCGGATCAGGAAATCGGTCGCTTCGAAGACACCCGGCAGATCGGTGCCCGGTGTTTTTTCCATTTTTGCATCGATCTGCGAGCCGACGCCGATGAAGACCGCCTCAAAACCTTCGTCGAACAGGTCGTCGATGGTCTTATCTTTGCCGATATACGTGTTGGGGACGAAATTGACACCGGCTTCTGCGAACTCTGCCCACTTCTCCTCCCAGACATCCTTTGGAAGTTTGAAGTTGGGGATGCCGTACACAAGCAGGCCGCCCGGCGCAGGTTTGGATTCAAAGATCGTTACCTCGTGTCCCTTCTGGACAAGTATGTCTGCACAGCCCAAACCGGCCGGTCCCGCCCCGATAACGGCCACCCGCTTTCCCGTCGAAGGGCCGACCGCGATCTTATATCCTTCATGACGCCGTTTGTAGTCCACGGAAAAGGCTTCCAGTTCACCGCACAGGACGGGTTCATGCTGTTTGTTCAGGACACAAGACCCCTGGCATAAAGCCTCATGCGGACAAACCCGCCCGCAAACCTCCGGCAGGGAACTGGTCTGGTGATAGAGATCGGCGGCCTTTGAGAATTGTCCCTGTTCGATCAGCCACATGGCCGAGGGAATGTCGTTGTCTGTGGGGCAGGCCAGCATGCAGGGCGCCGGATCGGGACAGTGGATGCAGCGTGCCGCTTCCACCATGGCCCGTTCCGGGTCGAATTCGATCACTACGTCTTCAAAGTCACAGATGCGCGTTTCCGGAGCTCGCAGGTCGATATCGAAAAAGGGCATATTTGCCCTGGCTTTGCGGTCGATTAACAGGTTTTCACTGGGTATGTACTGCATCAGGTCCTCCAAATGTAAAGATAAAAATGTCAGGGTAATG
>DATHRQ010000040.1:0-8406 GCA_035465095.1 Anaerolineales bacterium
AGAGATCGGGATACTGCCTCCGCCGTGTCGCAGGGAAAACAACTATCGGATCTACGGTGAAAAGGATAGCGACCGTGTGCGTCTCGGTGCAGGCGCGCGGCGGCTCGACCTCTCCCTGGAGGAGATCAAGGAACTGCTCGACATGCGCGACCGCCGCGAAGCGCCTTGCACCGTTTTGCTCGAACGGCTGGAACGCAAAGCCGATGAGATCGCTGAAAGGATCCGCGCCTTGAAGCAAATGGAGATCGAATTGCGCGAACTGCATAATTTGGGAAAAACCTTCCCCACCAATGACGTGGAGGGCAAGCATTGTGTCTGTCATCTTGTGAGCGAAAGATCAGGTTGATCCGATTATGCAAACCGCCGCGCTCGCGAAGCTGAAGAATATCTATCAAGAGACAAAAGATAAAACCCTCCTACTGGCAGTCCTTTCTCCTACTTGAGGGCCCTGTCTGCGTGGTGCACAGTTGGTGCAGGAAATATTCAAGGAGAACGAATCGAAGATGCTTCAGGGCGCAATTGTCTGGGCACCAATGATCGAAACCGACAGCCTGAACGAGGCAGAAAAAATCGAAACTTTGTTTTCCGATCCCCGCATTAAGCATTATTGGGATCCTGATCGGATTCTTGGGAAAATGCTTGCCCAGACATTGCACCTAGAGATATCCATCGCCTGGGATGTGTATCTCGTATACTCACCCGATCACTCCTGGAATACGGGCCTCCCGCCCGCACCCAAATTTTGGATGCACCAATTGGATGAGAAACCGACATTGCTTCTTGATCCTGTTCGTTTGAGACAATCAGTAAAGTGGTTGTTGATGGTGTCCAGGATCAACAACTTATTCTCCAAAATCATCAAAGTGCCAAAGAGGAAACCTTTCAATGACTGACTCATGTAATTGTCCAGATGAAGCGGGCAACGTCGTTTGTGAATTGCCCATGCAGGATTTCCAACGCCCGACTCGTATGACCAAAGCCTGCCCCGTCTGCGGCGAAAAAGGCAAACCTGTCCAAGCTCAGACTGTCAGGGCCATGGTATCGGTGAGTCTCCGAGAGGTGGAAGATGATAATTACCTGTTTTGCAAAACCGAGACCTGTCCTATTGTGTATTTTTCATCCAATGGCGTACGATCTTTCGATGATGAACAAATAAGAGAAAAGGTCTACCAAAAACAACCTGACTCTGAAGATGTTTTCGTTTGTTACTGTTTCCGGCATACGGTTGGTGAGATTCGCACTGCTCCATCAAAAGCCCGTACTGCGATCCTAGACGATATCAATCAGGGTATTCGCGCCAAACAATGCGCCTGCGACTTGCGCAACCCGCAGGGCTCGTGCTGCCTGGGCAACGTGAACGGAATAATAAAACAAATTGAGAAGTCTGTTTTACGGGCATGATAAAGAGGTTCTAAAAATGAATTCGAAAGAAAATGTCGAAAAGGTGGGGCCGTTTGGAAGGGGTCTCCGATTGCTTTTCGGCACATTGGTTTTCGTCCTCATCATTCCGTACTATTTCAGTGTACCGGCGAACGTGCTTCTCCAAACCCTTCTTGTAACCGTTGGGCTGGCTGTCTTCTACATCTTTTTGGATATCGTCATCAATAAATATTTTCCCTCCATCAATCCAATCTTTGGAGCGGTCCTGGCAAATGCACCTATCCTGCTGATGTGGCTGTTCGGGGAGGACGGAATCCAACTCGGCGCGCTGACCTACCTCGGCATTGCGCTCATTGTAACCAGTCTGCGCGCTGATGCCGGGTGCGAAGTGATGAGCGTTCCGGGGCTGATCTTCAAAAGGCATACCCACCTCGCCTGTCTTTTCTTCTCGCCCATCGATTGGTTCGAAAGGAAGATAACAGGTTCGATAGCGAACAGATGAGAACAATGCTCTGATCGAATTCCCCTGGCGAACCATATCCACCCTACATACGCTTATCCAGCCACTCGATCATGAACTTGAACACATCCGCCTGTTCGGGTTCGTTGTGAATCTCGTGGTGCAGGCCGTCCCATAGTTTCAGGGTCGAATTTTTTTCGTTTCGTCCGCGCGTTCCGTTCATCCAAAAGCGGCCTGTCCCTTTTATTTGACGCCGAAATTTATTCGGGTATGCTCAAAAACTTCCAGCGATGCGATCAAAAAGCACAGCCACGAAATTGTGTTGATGCCTTCCTCGATCCATTGCAGCGTGATCGTTTGTTCATCGATGCGGGCCAAGCCGTTGAGCAAAAAAATACCGATAAGATTGACAATGAACAGCCAGCCTGCGATGGAAAGTTTTTGGCGAAAGGCGAAGACGATCAGCAGCACCCCCGTAATGACGGTCGCCAGCACCATCACAGTCAGAAGCACGCGCTCCCAGGCAGGCGAAGCCGGATTGGATGCGTACAGGGAATAGGACGCTGCCAGCATCAAGCCGATAAATACCAGCGGAGCGGTCCATGCGTTGTGGGTTTGTTTGTCGTTGACACTGCGGACGGCTTGCCACACCGACCATAACAATAACGTGTAGCCCGGTGCCATCCATATGAAGAGACCCTCATTCATCCAGTGGATGTCTGTGGCGCCCTCTGAGACTGCCATAAACGTTTTCCACAAGGCTCTGAAGAATCCGCCGGCGACGGTCAGCGCCGCACCCACATAGGCGGCCTGTCCATGCTGTTTGCTGATGTGTGCAACCATGCGGGCGATATAGACCAGTCCGATGGCGGTGAAAATGACGGGCAGAAAATCAACAAGAGCAAGGGGGAGGGTGTATTCCATTGTAGTGTGTAGTGAAGTTGTCTTTTGAAAAAGTCTGTCCTTAAAGCGGGCCGTAAAAATTTGCTACAAATGCCTATCCAGCCATTCGATCATAAAATCGAACACTTCCTGTTGTTCGGGTTCGTTGTGAATTTCGTGATGCAGGCCGTCCCATAGTTTCAGGGTCACATCCCTATTCGCTTCGCTTGCGAGTGCTGCGAACTCCTTGCTCCCGCTGGGGTAGACCAGCCTGTCGTCCGCGCCGTGCATGAGCAGTATGGGGCACGTGATCTCCATTGCGTGAGCAAAGCAAAACTCAATTCCCGTTAACATCGTTTTGCCCAACCCGGCGCTGAGTTTATTATGCACCAGCGGGTCGCTTACATACGTTTGAACGACAGCTGCGTCACGTGAGATCGTGGAGGGGTCGAGGCCGCTGGGGAGGGTCAAAGCGGGGACAAGCGATCCAAGAAATTTTGCGAGCGCGATCTTCGCCTTTTGCTGCTCCAGCGGGGAACGAAATCCCGCGCCGGTGGCGACCACGCCCTGCAGCCCATCGCCATGGTGAATGGCATACGCGAGCGCCAGCATCCCGCCCAGACTGTGACCGTAGACGAAGACCGGCGTGTCGGGGAAATTCCCTTTTTGGAAACCGACGAATTGATGGATATCGGATACCACCACCTCCAGCGAGGGGATGTGTCCGCGCGGGCCGCCGCTTTGGCCGTGTCCGCGCAGGTCGAAGCCGAAGAGGGCATAGCCAGCCTCGTTCAAAGCCCTGCCGACATGTTCGAAACGGCCGGTGTGTTCGCCCAGTCCGTGCACAAGGCAGACGACGGCTTTGGGTTTTCCCTCGGGTTCCCAGCCCTGGATGTAGAAGGTGATGTCTTCGTTCATGGTTGTTTCAAATGTCATGTATTTTTGTAGAGTAGGGACGACCCGCCCAGCGAGAGCAAGGAACCATGCCCAACATTGATGGGTCGCCCTTGCTGTACGTCATTTCCCGCCGGTGATCGTGAATTCGCAGGCGTCCTCGCCCATGGCCTTGCAGGAGGTCTCCTGCACCTCGTAACTCTGCCCGGTGGCCCACAGCAAACTTTCACGGATCAGGCCGTGCGTGACGTAACAGATCGGCGCGGATGCGGTCTGGCCGTCCGCGTTGGGGGAGGCATGGTCGGCCAGAAGCAGGTCGAGGTCCAGGGTATGAACCGTAACATCACCGGATGTGACTCCGATGAATTTGCCGAGCAGTTCCAGGGTCGACTTGAGGCGCGTCGAACGGGGCAGTCGCTTGATGACCGCGGCCTGTGCCTTGCCGCCCAGGGCGGCATCATCCAGCAGGTGATGCCATAGACGCTCCCCCACGCGGATCAGAACACCGCGCGCGCCGCGCCCGTAATAGGTACGCATGGCGGCCTGCAGGGCGGCATAGGCCTTTGCCGATTTGAGCGGGACCGTTTTCGCAAAGGTCTTGGGCTGTGCCCATGCGGCCGGGACGTTGGTCAGCGCGAGCATGGCATTGAACTGGTCGGGCCCCAGTTCGGCCGCCGCCGCTTCGACAAAACGCTGCAGCACGCGGTTCGGAAATTTCGCTTCGGTCACGCCTTTACCTCTCCGATCTCAAAGCGGCAGTATTCATCGCCTTTTGCCATGCAGTGTGTTTCGGTCACTTCATATTCCTTGCCGGTCGCCCACTGCACGGCTTCGGTCACCGAGCCGATATACAGATAACAAATGGGGGTTTCGCTGTGACGGCCGTTGCATACGCCGCAGGTCGCGTCGATGTAGGCCAGTTTGCCGTCGCTGTCGTCCACCCAGGCGTTAACCTGCGGATTACTTTTCTTCAAGGCGTCTGCCGTGCCGTTCAGAATGAACTTGATGCGCTGCCTTTCGGGCATCAACTTGAGCGCCACGCCCGCGATGCCCAGTAAGGCCGCCTGCTCACGCACACCATATTGGAAGGAGGCCCTGCCGATGCGCCGTAGCATGCCTTTCCCGGCCCGCCCGTAAAAATCCTCGATGGCCTGATTCAACTGCGCATACTGCGAGGCTTTGATGGACGGTTCCAGGTCGTTCGGAGGCAAATTGCCCACGAACCTGTCCAACCCGCACGACCGCAGGACGGCGTTCAAACCGTGTTCGCCCATCACCTCCTCCATCGAGGTCAGCGCCTGGCGTACAAGTGAATTGATAATGACCGCATCTTCTCTGGCTGTCATACTGCCTCCTTCCATAAATGTTTTGCTGGACATCAAGCATAAGTGATGAAATTAACTGGGCTCAAAACCTTTTGAACCACTGAGCAACGGAGACTCTGAGACAACTCTTTAAAATCTCCGTGCCTTTGTGTCTCCGTGGTTAGGGTTCTTGACTCTTGTAAGGGCGATTCTTCAGGACGGTTCATATTTACATCATCCTGCCAGGCAAGTCACTTCTACCATGAAATAATCAGGAATACGCTGCTACGTCGAAAGTATACACGGGATAAGCCTCGCCGGTGCGGGTAAATCCCAGTTTGGTATACAGTTTCAGTGAGGTTTGATTATCGCTCTGCGTGTTGACCGACAATTTGCGATAGCCTTTGCCCACCAGCCTGGTGAAAAGGTCACCCACGATCGCGCTGGCGATACCGCCTCCCTGTGCCGCAGGGTGCACGGCCAGGCGTGCCAGATGTGCGCGCGAATGGGAGCCCGTGGTGATCTGATAACCGATCACGCCACGCTGATCCTCCGCCACCGTCGCAAACAGCGATTGTGACAACGCCCGCCGCAGCGTCTCCTGCGAGTTATTCCATAACGGGTCGAAGGCCGCATTGTCCGCTTTTACGACGTCCGCAAGGTCCGCCTCCGTCATTTCCCGAATGCGGACTCCCTCCGCTTCATACGCCGCCCAGGGCTGGTACATCCACTCAAGCATCACAATATTCTGACGGTTCTCGAACCCGGCCCAGGCCAGCACATCCCTGAACCAGGCATGCTGTGCGATCGCCGCAATCTTGGCGCCGCCCGCCTGTGCAATATCCTCTTTGGCAGCGCCCCACAACACGGTCCATGCATTTTCTGCCGACCAGTAGCTCGAATGAACAAACAGCCGCACCCAGGCGATACCCATCGTTTCCTCGGGACATGCCAGTGCGGCTGTGATCTGATTGCCGTTTTCCACCATCCAAAAATATTTTTCGCCCAGCCATTCCAGCGGAGCGCGCCAGTCAAGATGACGGTGTGAACGGGTCTCAAAGAAGATCAGGTTCGATAAGCGTTGATGGTCCTTGAGATCCGCAAGGCGGACCTGTGCGTTGACCACTATTTGATGAATCCAATTCGTTTGAGGAACTTCATAATGCGCTGGGTGAAATTCGGTTTTTCAACCAGGCGCATCGAGTCATAGACATCCATTTGCGCGGCGGTGATGCGTCCGCGTTTGAGGTTGAGGTTCGCGGCGGCTTTACGAACGACAGAGTGCATGTCGCCTTCGCCGGCCTGCTCCAACAGCGAGGCAGCCCGTTCGTATTCGGCCAGGGCCTCGTCCGTTTTCCTGAGCCCCTCCAGCGCAGCGGCGCGGTTACCGACTGCCAGACCCTGTCGTTTCAGGTCGCCCGCTTTTTCAAAGACTTCCTCGGTACCTTCGGTCGCCTGTAATGCTTCCTGTGCTTTTCCCGCCTGTAACAGGGCCACACTCTGATTGTTCAACATTTCAGCCGCGTTCAGTGCATCCTGGGCGTTTTGATAGGCATTCGCGGCCTGCATAAAGAGATCCGCCGCAACGGTATGGTTCCCTTTTTCATATTCTGCTTTTCCCTCTTCAGCCAGTTTTATGGGGTCGAGATTTTCCACACTTAGTTCCTATAATGTAATATCCAGCAGATCCTCGGCAACAGAACGCAGTTTGTCCTTCGACATGCTGCTCAATTTCATCGCCAGTTCCAGGTACGGCCGGTTGACCGGCTTTGAAGCGAACTCGCGCAGCTCTTCCGGAAGTTCAAGGAAGTCCTGAATGGCTTCCTGGTTGGTCATCCATTGTCCGATGGGCCCGCTGCGGTCGAAGAACGATTCGATCCGCCCGCCCAGCGTGGAGACCAGCACTTCCAGTTCGGGCAGCGGGATGGGACGCTCACCCAATTCATAGGCCTTGATGCGCGCGCCGGAGATACCCGTCTCATGTGCGAGCTTGCGGATGGAGGTGCTGGCGTTCGTGCGTTCCTGCCTGAGCAGGGCGCCGATCTTCCGCTGGCGGACAGCCACAAGTTTCGAAAGATCGATGGTCTCTATCGGCGAAGGCGTGTTGGATTTGGTTTCCTTGCTCCAAAAATGATCGATTGGCAGATCCAAGTAGTAAACCAGCATTTCCAGTTCAGGCAGCGACGGCGACTTACGTCCCTCTTCATAGGCCTTAAAAGCAGCGCCGCTTTTTAAGCCGATGGCCAGGCCGCATTCCTTGAGATTTCTGCGCGCTGCCAGGCGTGCGTCGCGTATCAATACGCCCAATTTTTTCGAACGAATTTTGATCTGGGTTTTCTTATCCATAAATGCCTCTGTGGTTAATTATAGCAGAGGCTTTCGGCTGTCATCGTTTTGAACCCACCCCAAATCCGCCGGATGGCATGAAGATATCGCCGCTGAGTTTGAAGCCGGCCGCCTCGAGCCGCGGTCCAAAGATCGGACGGATGCCGGTCGCTTTCAGATCTCCGATGATCTTGCCATCCTGCCCGACGCCGGTCTGTTCGAACTTGAAGACGTCCGTCAGGACAACTGTTTCGCCTTCCATGCCGGCCACTTCGGTGATGGCAGTCACCTTGCGCGAGCCGTCCTTCAAACGGGTTTGCTGAATGATCAGATCGATGGCGGATGAGATCTGCTGGCGCACCACCTTAAGAGGCAGGTCCATGCCCGCCATCAGTACCATCGTCTCCATGCGGGAGAGCGCATCACGCGGAGAGTTGGCATGTAATGTCGTCAACGAGCCGTCGTGGCCGGTGTTCATGGCCTGCAGCATGTCCAGCGTTTCGCCGCCGCGGCATTCACCCACCACGATACGGTCCGGGCGCATCCGCAGGGAGTTGCGAACGAGATCGCGTATTGTTACCGCACCCTTTCCATCCACATTGGCTACCTTTGTTTCCATACGCAGCACATGTTCCTGCTGGAGTTGTAATTCAGCCGCATCTTCGATGGTCACGATGCGGTCATGCTCGGGGATAAAACTGGAAAGGACGTTAAGTAGCGTCGTCTTACCCGAACCCGTGCCTCCCGAAACGACGATGTTCAAATGGGCATGCACGCACGCGCGCAGGAACTCGGCCATGTTGGCGGTGATCGAACCGAATTTGATCAGGTCTTCGATGGAAAGTTTGTCCTTGCTGAATTTGCGAATGGTAATGCAGGGCCCATCGATCGAGACAGGTCGGATGACAGCGTTGACGCGCGAGCCGTCCGGCAAACGTGCATCCACAGTGGGACTGTCTGCATCCACGCGGCGGCCCAGGGGTAGGATGATGCGGTCGATAATGCGCATGACATGATCGTCATCGTCGAACGTCACTCCGCTTTTTATCAACCTGCCGTTCTTTTCGATGAACACTTTTTGCGGTCCATTGACCATGACCTCGCTCACATCAGGGTCGTCGAGCAGGGGCTGGATCGGGCCAAAGCCCGTAAATTCATCGA
>DATHRQ010000041.1:0-5995 GCA_035465095.1 Anaerolineales bacterium
CCGATAAAGCCTGTTGCGCCGGTCACAAGGATCATGCCGAGGATTATAGCAGAGGTGAAATCATCGCCCTATGGCAACAGCAACCCCTCAAGTATTTTCTAACATCGCTTTGGCGATGTAATCACAAGAGAAAACAGTCCCACCGATACCATGCGGGACTTTATCTGATAACCGTAAGACTTGTTAATCTCACTTAAGAGGGCAAGCTGGGATCGACTTATAAACTTGAAACTCGGGGGAGATAATTTTCTGTTGCAATGGTTCTTAAATTTAGATAAATTGTGTATAAAATGGATTAGAATATAAATAGATTGTTAAAGTAGTACGAGAAAGTTGGCTGGCAAACTATGGGTATCGAAATCCGCTTGCTGGGAGAATTTTCAGCGAAAAGTGGTGGTATTGAGATCAAAGGTTTGAGCACGCGCCACCAGTCCTTGATTGCGTTACTCGCTTTACATCCTGCAACGGCAATCCAACGATCGGAAGCAGCTTTCAAATTATGGATGGATTCTAAAGAGGCGCAGGCGCTTACAAATTTACGCAAGTCATTGCATCAAATCAGAAATATCCTGCCAAGCGGGGACTTCATCAGGGCCGATACAAAAACGCTACAATTGATTCTTTCGCAGAACGACCAATTCGATGTACTGGCGTTCTTGACACAAGTTGACATCGCCGAGCAGGCGCAGGCAAGCGACGACAGGGATGCGGAACAGACCGCTCTCGAGGCTGCAACCGTCCTCTACAACGGGGATCTACTCCCCAGTTGCTACGACGAGTGGATCATGCCCGAACGAGAGCGCTTGCGAAATCTCTTTATACAGGGAATGGATCGTTTGATCACACTGCTCGAGGAACGTCAATATTACCGGGATGCCATAAAAGGGGCATTACGTTTGCTGCAGACGGACAATTTACGCGAGACGACCTACCGCACATTGATCCGCCTCCACGCCTTGAACGATGACCGGGCGGCAGCGCTCAATGTGTATCACATCTGCGTCCGCGTCCTATCCGAAGAATTGGGTGTTGAACCCGATGAGTCCACTCGGGAACTTAATGACCAACTTCTCAAAAGCGAGACAGGCTTACAGCGCGCAAGAGCTTCAGTAGCGCCAGTGTCTCATCCGCTGGTGGGCCGCGAGGATGAATGGAAAACGCTCATCCGCGAGTGGAAATTGTCCACAAGCGGTGCGATAAGAACGATTGTACTCAGCGGCGAAGCAGGGATTGGGAAAACGCGGCTGGCCGAGGACTTCCTGCACTGGGCGAAGCGCCAGGGAATTAGCACAGCCTCTGCCGCTTGTTATTCAGCAGAAGTACAGCTATCGTTTTCCACCATCACAAAGTGGATGAGGTCGTTACCCATAAAGGACCTAAATCCCCACTGGCTGAATGAGCTTTCTCGCATCCTGCCTGAACTGAGGGGCAGAGCGGTTTTCCCACAGCCGATGAAAGAGAACTGGCAAAAACAGATCTTCTTCGAAGCCATGGCGCGTGCGATTCTTAACAGAAACGAACCTGTCTTGCTGCTTCTTGACGATATCCAATGGTGCGACCAGGATAGCCTGGCATGGCTGCGATACTTTCTGCGATTCGACACCGACGCAAAGATGATGATGCTCGTTACCATCCGCACGGAGGAACTTTCGTCGAATTCTGAACTGCAGTTGCTCCTGGTGGAATCGCGCGCGGAGGGTAGGTTAACAGAGTTGGAACTCCAGCGCTTTAATGAAAAGCATACAACCTCGCTGGGTTCCCATTTACTTCGCAGAGAGCTGCAAGAAGATGACGCCCAGGCTTTGTTTCGTGAATCAGAGGGGGTCCCTTTGTTTGTGGTGGAGCTGGCAAGCGCAGGCACGGAGCTGGGACAGGCCGGCCAAGCGGGAACAGGCACAAGAGAGAAGGAAGCGCTCCATTCCATGGAATTGCCGCCACGTCTGCGTGCCGTCCTGGATAGAAGGCTGGCACGTTTGTCTTCCCCTGCCAGATCGGTTGTGGAAACAGCGGCAGTGATCGGGGGTGAATTCGATTTCGATTTACTGCAAAAAGTTTCTGAACAAGAGGAAAGCGTTACCATCCACGCACTCGATGAACTCTGGCAGGTTCGCATCGTGCGCGAACGCGGCGGCCAGTATGATTTTAGCCATGACAAACTGCGCGAGGCAACGCTATTGGGTATCAGTCCAATCCGTTTGCGCTGGCTACATCAACGTACGGGAGAAGAATTGGAGGCCCTCCAGGGAGAGGTTGAATATGCGCGCATCGCCGACCATTTCGAGCGCGCTGGCTTGGGTGCAAAAGCTTCGGACTTTTATACAAAAGCTGCAAGCCAGGTCCAAGAACTGTTTGCATTTTCTGAGGCGCTCGAGCTGCTTAAGAATGCCATCCTGCTAGAAACCAAACACGAAACGCTGGCCAGCCTGCACGAACAACGCGGAGATATTTTGATGATGCTCGACCGCCGCGAGGATGCATTCCAGGCATTTTCGCAGGCCTTCGGTTTGAGTAACAGCCCTTTGCAAAGAGCGCGGGTAAGCCGTAAACAAACCACGCTGACAGGACGTTTCAAGCTTGAGATCGCTCAACAAAAGTATCAAATTACAATGGATGAATTGAGCCACGTCCAAGACAAGGACGGTTACTGGCCGGAATGGATCGAAACCCAGCTTTCCTGGCTTTACGTTTGTTATTGGACCCAAAAAACAAAAGAAGTTCACGATCTGGTGGAGCGTCTCAAGGAACCCGTCGAACAGCACGGCTCCCTTTATCAAAAAATTGAATATTGCTATGGACGGATCGCAAGCATTTTTATTACCAAACGGTATCGTTTGAGTCCCTCCCATATGACTTTATCAGAGGGAACCATTGAGCTTGCAATAAAATTGGGAGACCCCTATCAAATCTCAAACGCGATCAGACAATATGGCATGGCGGCACTGTTTGCCGATCAATTCGAGGCCGCCGAGGTGAAACTACAAGAAGCCATTTCATTATGTGAAGCCAATGGGGACCAGAATTCAATGTTGATCGCGCGCGTGTACCTATCCCTTACGCACCGTCGCCAGCATAAACAACAAGCTGTCCGGAAAGATACAGATATGCTCCAGGAACATTTGAACAGGGTGAGTGATAACCCTGCTTACCGCGCAATCGTTGCTGCGAACAACGCCTGGCTTGCTTATCAGAACGAAGAGATCGAGCAGGCGCAGGCCCTGGCTCATTCTGCGCTCGAAATATGGCGGAAGCACCAGATAGAATACCCCATGCAGTGGTCGGCCCTGTTTGTCGTTCTCGCCATCGCTGAGAGGGAAGAAAAAGCGGACGAGGCGTTATCTTACGTTCAGGATTTGTTGGTGCCAGCCCAGCAGAAACTGCCTCCCGAGCTTGAATCACCACTACTCTCCGCCCTCGAAGCTGATCCTGCCAATCCCGGCCTGATCCTCAGCCGGTGTGGGACTGCTCTCAAGAAAGCCAGAGAAACGGGATATCTGTGATTCTTTGTGACTGACCGTTCTTCGGGAACGCTTTCGGAACGCTCCTTTTGCTACAGTAGGGACACATACAAACCAAAGGAGGTTTCCCATGATCTTAATTGTTGGCGTAACAGGTGTATTAGGAGGTGAAACTGCCCGGCAGTTACTGGCAGCCGGACACAAAGTCCGCGGGCTGACGCGCTACCCCGAGAACGCGGCGGATATCAAGAAGCTGGGTGCAGAAATCGTGCAGGGGGATCTGATCGATAAGGATTCTCTGGTGAGGGCTTGCCAGGACGTGGATGCGGTTCTGGCGGCAGCGCACCAGTTAATGGGGACAGGCAAATACGCATCTAAAGCGGTGGACGACCGGGGTCATCGCACCTTGATCGATGTGGCGAAAGAATCCGGGGTAAAGCATTTTGTTTACACCTCTGCCCATCACGTATCCCCCGAGCATCCCACCGATTTTTACCGTAACAAAGCCAAAGTGGAGGCTTATCTCAAAGCCAGCGGGTTGAGCTACACCATTTTGCGCCCACCTCCCTTAATGGAATGGCATGTCCATAACCTGCTCGGTAAGAATATGCTCGAAACGGGTAAAACCACTATCTTTGGATCTGGCAACAATCCAGCCAACTTTATGGCGGCCAGGGATGTGGCGCACATCGCCGTCCTGGCTCTGACAGACCCCAGGCTGAAAAACAGAATTCTTGATATTGGCGGCCCCGACAATGTCACTCGCAATCAGATCGCTGAAATGTATGGGCGATTTTCAGGAAGAAAGCCGAAAGTATCTCATGTCCCCACGAGGATAATGAAGGTCATGGCCTCGGTCCTGCGCCCGGTCCAACCGGTAGTCAGCCGGCTGATGTCGTTCAGCGCCTGGTCCGATACGGCGTCCCAGTCATTCAATCCTGAGGCCATGCTAAAGGAATTTCCTATGACGCTTACACGGGTGGAGGATTTCATCCGTGAGCAGGTGAATGGGAATTCACGCAAGCTTGCTCAATAGACGAGTAGCGGGAAGTGATGAAAACACGACAACTGCTAGAAGAATCCATACTGGTCCTCGAGAGCCAACGTGCTGTTTTAGGTGACGCAGTTGTGGATTCTTCCCTCGCTCTCATTCATGAAAAAATTTCTGACTTGGAGCGCTCCGCCATGAGCCAGGTGGAGCAGGCAGGCGAGCGGAAACTTGTAACTGTGATGTTTGCTGATATTTCAGGGTTTACAGCCTTATCAGAAAAGCTTGATCCAGAACGCGTACGGGCGCTGATCAATGCCTGCTTCACGTGGCTTGTTCCGTTTATAGAGAAATATGGTGGCGTCGTGGAGAAGTTTATCGGCGATGAAATCATGGCAATGTTTGGCGCGCCAATTGCACATGAGAATGATGCGGAACGCACCTTGCGCGCCGCTCTTGAAATCATGGACACACTTGAAGATTTCAATAAGGAATATCAAACCAATCTAGGAATGCATATCGGCATTAATACGGGGATCGTCGTAGCGGGTGGATTGGGCTCTGAAGGAAGACAGCAATATGGTGTGATGGGTAACGCGGTCAATGTCGCAGCTCGGCTGGAGGAAGTTTCGGAAATTGGACAGATTATTGTTGGTCCCACAACGCATCGTCTGACCACCTCCCTGTTCAAATTCGAAATGCTGCCGCCTGTGCGCGTCAAAGGCATCTCGGAGCCGATCCAGATCTATCGACTGACAGGTTTAAGACCAGCACCTGAAACAGTCCGTGGAAGCAGTGGATTGCGTTCTCCGCTTGTGGGGAGAGATCGAGAGTTAAAACAACTTATCGAAACGGTGCCCAGTTCCACTTCCCAAAGAGGAAGCGTTGTGGCGATCCTTTCCGAGGCGGGGTTGGGAAAGAGTCGCCTGGTTTCCGAAGCTCATGCTCTTGTAGACGATTCGGTCCTCTGGGTGGAAGGACGCGCACTTTCCTATGCTGAAGGAATCAGTTATTGGGTCGCAGGTAACATGCTCGATATGCTGATCGGTGTCACACAGGATTCTTCGTTTGATGATATCAGGAAAAGCTTACGGGCATTTGTTCAGCGTCATCTTCCAGATAAAACAAATGATGTGTTCCCGTATCTGGCGCGCATGCGTGACCTTCCATTGGATTCCGATTCCGAATCAATTATCAAAGATATCGTGCCTGAAGCATTACAGTCAAGAATGTGCTCGGCGTTTGCCGATCTGATCCGAGCCTGCGCAGAAAAACAGGCGCTTGTATTGGTTTGGGAAGACTTGCACTGGGCTGACCCATCTTCCCTGTTACTGCTTGAAACGCTCCTGCCTCTGACCGAAAGCTTGCCTCTGACCATTCTGCTTGTATTACGTCCTCACGAGGGGCGCGCCTGGGAGTGGTACCAACGAATTTCTTCAGACTTTGGGGAAGGATATCAGGTGTTGAAACTGGCTCCGCTTTCCCAATCTGACAGTTCACAACTAGTCGAGAACCTATTGAAGATTGAGAATATTCCCGCTGAGACACAACA
>DATHRQ010000042.1:0-2441 GCA_035465095.1 Anaerolineales bacterium
CCAGCGATACCATTTGCGGGAGGGTCACGATGACCGCTCCGCTCAAAGGCAGGGCCTGCGCCAGGGACAGCGACGCGTCGCCCGTACCCGGCGGCAGGTCGATGATCAAATAGTCCAACTCGCCCCATTCCACATCGCCCAGAAACTGACGGATGGCGGAGTTGAGCATCGGTCCGCGCCAGATAAGCGGCTGGCCTGGCTTTACAAGCAGACCCATCGAGATCATCCTGATGCCATACGCCTCGGCGGGGATCAGACGCTGTCCATCCGGCGGCGGGAGTTTTTCCACGCCCAGCATGGTTGGCGTGTTCGGCCCGTAGATGTCCGCATCCAGCAGGCCGACACGCGCCCCGCTCTTTGCCAGCGCCACCGCCAGATTTACTGCCACGGTGGATTTACCGACCCCGCCTTTGCCCGAACCGACAGCGATCGCATTGCGGATGGGCATGTTGACCAGTCCGCGCATGCGGCCGTCGTTCGGCACGTCGGAGTCCATTTTTACATTCACCGTCCTGACACCGTCAATGCTCAGCACGGCCTCCTTGGCGTCCTTTTCGATCTTGGCGCGAAAGGGACACGCGGGGGTGGTGAGCATGATGATGAACGAAACGGTATCGCCCTCGATCTGGACATCTTTAACCATATCTAGGGTAACGAGATCCTGCCCAAGATCGGGCTCTTCTACTGTACCCAGTGCTTTAAGCACTGCTTCTTTTTTAATGTTATTTGTCACAATTTTTACCAATCAAACTTTCTCACTCGGAACGATTTTAAACCTCTTGCAAAAGTCCATTCGGTCACCCTGCTCTAGGCGGCGTCTCGAAGATGCCGCACAGCGGTACCGCCGCCGGGGACTGCGACGAGAGCAGATTTTGGTACTTTTGCAAGATGTCTACTTATTTGAAGCCGCTGCTCTTGCGGCGGCCTTTGCGGCTTTGGCCTCTTCCTTTTCCCGGCGGGCTTGCTCTTCGCGGGCAAAGTTCTCAGGGCGAATGCTCTGATAATAGGAAGACGGTTTCAACAGTTTTTCCATGTCCCAGATATTGCGTTCGTAGGATGCGATCTCGAAATCGTGATCCATTTTGATCGCGTCGAACGGACAGTACTCGGCGCAGAATCCGCAGTTCATGCAGATGTCCACGTCGATGTAGAATTCGGTCGGCTCGGGGATGGGGCGGCCGGTCTCCGGGTCGTTGGAACGCACGATCCAGATGCATTGAGGCGGGCACACCTTGGCACAAATGCCGCATGAGGTGCACAGCACCTCCCTTTCGCCGTCGGGCTTTTCGTTGTAAACAAGGAACGGGATGTAGCGCGCCTCTTCGGGCAGATTCAACCGTTCGTCCGGATATTGAACCGTGAAGATGCCTTTCGTGTCCTTGCTCGATCGATGCGTCACGCCTTCCACTGTCTTGTAGCGTTTCTTGCCGCGCAGCCACCACGAAATATCTTCTATATATGTATCCCAGAATCGTTTCCAGGTGACGCTTAGGCCTTTAAGAATTCCTTTTCCGAACATACTCATCTCCTCATCTATCGCATTCGCCCATGACGATATCGAACATGGCGAGAATGACGACGAAATCTGCGATCTTTTGGCCGATGGAAATCTTTTCCAGCGCAGTTAGGTTTACGAACGAGGCAGGGCGGACGTGATAGCGCCACGGATTCGGCTTGCCGTTCGAGACGATGTAAAATCCCAGTTCGCCTTTGGGCGATTCAATGCGGCCGTACGCTTCGCCGGCCGGCACCCGAACCTGGTACGCTGGTTTCTGCGAGTTGATCGGCCCCTCGGGAATCTGCTTGAGGGCCTGGTCGAGAATCCGCAGGCTTTGGTGAATCTCATCGATGCGAATGAGGTAGTTATCCATCAGATCGCCGTTATGGCGGACGGCCACATCGAAATCGAAGCGGTCATAGATGCCGTAGGGATCGGCGCGGCGGATGTCGTAGGGCACGCCCGCGGCACGCAGCACAGGGCCTGTGACGGAATATCGGATGGCATCCTCGGCGTTGATCATCGGTACATCCTTCATGCGCGAGACCAAAATCTCATTTTCGGTCAGCATGCGGTCGAGTTCGTCGGTCTTGGCCTGGATGCGGCCGTAGACGAGGTCCTTGATCTTTCTCATGGCGTTGTCGGAAATATCGCGCACCACGCCGCCAAAGCGGAAGTAGTTGCACATCATGCGCGCGCCTGATATTTCCTCGAATATATCGAGGATCAGTTCGCGTTCTTCAAACGCATACAGCGAGGGGGTGTACATCGCGCCCAGGTCGTTCAGCAGTGTGCCGATGAATACCAGGTGGTTTTGAATACGAGACAATTCCGATACGATCACACGGATGTATTCTGCGCGTTCGGCGACTTCGATGCCCATCAATTTTTCTACCGTGATCGCATACCCGAAGTTATTGGTCATCGAATTGAAGTAATCGAG
>DATHRQ010000043.1:0-15678 GCA_035465095.1 Anaerolineales bacterium
AACCGACCAGCAACGCCCCACCAACTGCCATAAAAATCGCCGAGGAAGGGGCTAATGCCAGGATCAGGGTGCCTGCGCCCATCCCCATCAACCCGACCAGCGAGGTGAGTATTTTGCGTGAGAAGCCACCCCAAAGGCTCAGCAACACGCCGCCGAGGATCATACCGGCTCCCATCGCGGATTCCACCCAACTCAGGTGGATGGCGCTCCCGCCAAAATAGTCCTTGACCATGAGCGGTAGCAGCGAAAAGGCAGGGATGATCGTGAAATTAATGCCGACTGTCATTAGCCCAACGATCAACAAACCAGGCCAACCAAGCATATAACGTAGGCCTGCTTTGAAGTCTGTCCAGACGGTTGTTTTTTCTACACCTGCCGCATTTCGTTCAGGTTGGGGAACCTGGATAAAGGCCAACGGTAGGATGGCGAATAAGGCTGTGATCACGTCAATGGACAGAATGACCTGCATGGGAAGCACACCCAACAGTAAGGCACCCAACGGTGCAGCAACGATGTTCAGCCCACCGCTGAGCAGTTGGTTGAGTCCCTGAATGCGGGTCAGTTGTTCCACAGGTACCATCAGGGAGGTGGAAGCGTTCATGGCGTTGGCGTGAAATGCACCTGCCAAAGAGCGAATGAAGAGGATGACGAAAATATGCCAGACTTCGACGGCATCCAGCGCAAACAGAATTGCCAAAGCGATGGTTGCCAGTGCCTCGATGCTGTCAGCTAACAACATGATCCAGCGGCGATTCCAGCGATCTACCAGCGTACCGATGAATGGGCCAAGAACTACATTGGGCAGCATCCCAACCAGGGATGCGGTTGCCAATACTGTGGCTGAACCGGTCTGGACGGTCAGGTACCAGATCAGGGCGAATTGCACCAATTGGCTGCCCAGAATAGAAAGGGCCTGTCCACTCCAGATGGTGAAGAAAGTTTTTTTCCAGGGTTTATTGTCTTGGATTGAAAATTGTGTTGCCATAAGAGTACTCCTTATTTTTCATTAGAATTTCAAATCGGCCAACCAGGCGGTGAGATGCTCTTCGCGATCCTTAAGACCATCGTTGGACTCATCATATGTGCCCGCCGCATACTCTCCCGCGATCTTGCCATCGAACAGGAAAATGACTCTTTCGGTTTTAGCGGCCACTTTCACATCATGCGTGACCAGAACGATCGTGGTGCCACTCTGATGAATCTCAGCCAACAGTTTCATGATTTCATTGGCAGATATTGAATTCAAAGCGCCGGTTGGCTCGTCGCCGAAGATGACCTTTGGATTATTCATCAGTGCGCGACAAATTCCTACACGTTGAAGTTGCCCACCTGAAGCCTGGGTGATCGTGCGCTTTTCCAGCCCCGAGATATCTGCTTTTTCCATCAGCATTCTGGCTTTTTCAGTAAGTTTGGCAGCGTTATCATGCTGGTCGCGCATGGATGGGAGAATGATGTTGTCGAGAACATTCAGATTCTTCAACAAAGTAGGTTGTTGAAAAATGAAGCCCATTTTCTTTCTTCGGATGTCAGCAAGTTCATTTTCACTAAGCGTTGACAACTCACTGCCGTCGAAGTCGACTCTTCCACTGTCAACGTTATCCATTCCGCTCAGCGCGTACATTAACGTTGATTTTCCTGAACCAGAAGGCCCCATCACTGAAACGAACTCGCCCTGGTTGATCTCGACCGATACACTATCCAGCACATTGCATTTTTCTGCGCCTTCACCAAAAGACTTGACAATATTTTCACCAACAAGAACCTTATTCATGATTTACTCCTTTATTTTTTCAGAAATTTTGATTTGCCCTGCATCCAGTGTGCCTAGGAATGTTGCAACAAGCACAGCACCCATCATCAACAGTGGACTAAGCAAATACGCTACAAGCGGATTGACCGCAAACTTGAATGATGATGCTCCAAGCGAGGCGATCACCGCACCCGCAAGCACTTCACCCAGCGTGTTTGCCAGGAACGTGCCGAGCAGAATCCCAATAACCAGAACGAAAACCGAACGTGCGACATACTGTGTCTGAATATCAGAGTTTGTAAAACCGAAGGCCTTCATAACAGCAATTGAGTATCCATCCTTGGTGACAAGCATTTTCATAAACAAGAGTGTGATCAGCACTGTAATCGTCAATGCAATGACCAGTGCGGCATAAGAAGCCTTGCGGACAGAAAGGATGGTTGCGCCGAATGTCTGCGCAATGTATTCATCAATTCCCGAAACCTTTGCAAAATCAAAACTGTTTGCATATTCCGAAATCTTTGCGTCAATCAGAGATGCATCTAAAAGGTCAGCGCTAATCACGACCCACATGGTGTCTGCCGAAGTGTTGGAGAAAACCGCTTTTGCGGTCTTACCGCCGTTTGTGATATCGGAGTAAATTCCGCTCACTGTGAACATTTTTTCCTGTCCATCGACGATCAATACAATGGCATCGTCCGTCTTTTTGCCCATCTCATCGGCGTTCACCACCGATAGCGCGATTTCATTCTCTGTAACGGGGGCGCGGCCCTCGGAATATGCCAGTGGGAAGACCGAATGATCGCCCAGTTCAACCTTGATCCGTTCATCTGAGCCGTCATCCATCTTTACTATGAATGTTTTGGTGGTAAGCACAACATACCTGGATATGGAGTTGTCGTTCTCCATTGCGGTTACGATTTCCGCCACTTTCTCAGAAATGTGGCTAGTCTGCTGAATGTCAATGCGTAGATCGCTGATTCCGATTCCCAGATAAGTGATGAAATCATTTGATGAAATGGTGTTATGTAAATTCTGCGGGACGATGATGATGAAAGACGAAATCACCAGCACTGCGAGCATTGTGACGTAGATATTTCTCCTGGTCAGAACATCTTTCATGCCAAGGAAGATATTTGTATTCAACAGCCTGCTCAGGCGAAAGTGCTTTCCTCCACTGGATTTTTCCTGCGAGATTCCGAAGCGGATCGCCTCTGCCGGTGGGATTTTTCGGAAGCGCTTCAACACACCGTTCACATAAGCGATGATCGCCAGAAACACCAGCAGCACGCCGATAACCCCAAAGAGCGGACCAAAGGAAGCGCTCTCGCTTTCGCCCATATAGAGACGGATGTTCTCAAGCAACATGCCTCGAAACACAAATGAAAGTGTAAATCCAAGCATGCTGCCCAATGCCGCAATTGCCGCATACTGTACAAGGTATATTTTCTTGATATCGGAAACGCGCAACCCGATGGCTTTCATTACGCCAATTTCACGGTAATCTTCTTCGATTTTCGCCAGCAACGTGAAGCGGATGCACAGGAACGCGACTGCAATGACCAGAGCACTGATCAGCAGGATGACTCCGATCATCAATCCATCGGAAAGACCGTTCAACAATTTGAAAAGAGGATATGTGATTGTTGGCCCGTTGGCCTCGAATCCGGCGGAGATGTAGGCGGTTTCAAATGCGCTCAGCGCAGACAGATTAACTAATCTGAATTCGATCAGGTATTCTACGTTTCCGAAGTTTCTAATATCTGCGTAGTCATTTGCACTTACCAGAAATCTTTTTGACGATGAAAGCAGCGAGTTCATCTGCGAATCTCGGGCAAACCCTGCAACAGTAAATTCCTTTCCAGCTACCTGAACCTTATCTCCAACCTTTGCGAGACCCTCCTGCATATAAGGTATCGGAACGTATATCTCACCATCAGATACCTGGATAGCATTGCCATCAAGGTCGAGTAGATAATCAAATTTTTCGCTCTGCATAGAGATGCCATTATCCTGGACACTATCTGCCAGCGAACCTTCTTCAAAAATGATCTGTGCGCCATCGATGTTGAGGAATTCAAGAACTTGATATTCATCAATTTCGTTGTGCTGCTCTACAAAAGCCGACAATCGTGAAGAATCCATTTCACCCGAATGCATCTGCATAAAGTGTGGCGTTTTCGCATGGTTCATCAAGGTATCAATAGCACCTGAAAGGTTTACAACCAGGATCGCTGCCAGTGAAACCAACATGGCGGCAGCCGCGACAAACATTACGATTGTCAGTGTGATCGCTTTGTTTCTTAAAATGTCATTGCGGATTGTTCTGTAATACATCTTTCACCTCTGAATTCCTTTGTTTTTTTACAACCCCAGTTTATGATCTAGCACGGCTTTTGTCCCCTATCGGAGGATAGGTTGGGTGGGTAGGTTAAATCGCTGGTTGTAACCCTACATAGATAGGAAATTAAATAAAAAGAGCCGTTCATAACGGCTCTTGAGGGACGGTAGATACCAAGAATTAAGTTTTGGTCAGGGTTTTTCTTCCGTATTGCCAGATGATGTACACGACGGCAAGGAAGTACAGCCCAAACAGGATCAAGGCGGCGGAATCAGACTTGAGGGCAGGAAACACCCAATTGGACCAGTTGAACATGGTATGGCCCAACATGGCGGCAAAGATGCTTCCATTCGTGTTGGCATACAGCCAGGCGAATATGATACCAGCCAGAGTTGTTGTCAGCAGGAGACCCCACAATGGGCGATTGTAGTAATCTTCTGAACGCGGCACAAAGAATAGGGGGAGGTGCCAGGCGCCCCACATCACCCCCGCGATGATGGCTGCAACCAATGCATCATATTTTTGACGAAGGTATTCGAAGGCATAACCGCGCCAACCAAACTCTTCTTGTAGCGGACCACCAAGGAAGAATATCCAAACCAGCGCAATGGGGAGCGCTATAGGCTGCGCCAACGCTTCAAATTCAGGAAGGGAGTTGCCAAACAAAGCTGATAATGCCAATGAACCGCCGATCAACACAGGGAAGGTGAGCAGAGTTGCCCACCACCATTTCCCAAGCCGCAGCATGAGTCCGCGCTTGAACAGATACTTTACCCCTGTGCCGCCCTGATAGATTAAGGTCACGAGGATCGCCGCAAAAAGCGGTCCCCAGGGACCAAGGTTGAACGGACCTTCGAGGAAATTCTTCACGGATTCAGGCGCATTCCAAACGCCTTGTGCGATCAATGCCTCGGGAACCCAGAACAGCCAGGAAAATCCGTATGCTACGAGCATAAAGATCCATACGTTGCTTTTTTGTTTTGTCATTGTGTACTCCTATACCGATTTTGTTGACGATGATTATAGTTTATTGATTTATGCGGCTTTTGTCACCTATCGGAGGATAGGTTGGGTGGGTAGGTTTAATAAAAAAAGAGCCGTTTTTGCGGCTCAAGTTGTCAATGCGAAGAAAGCGCTACAACCCCAATTCTCTGGCCCGGGCAACGGCCTGCGAACGATTGCCAACTCCCAACTTTTGCAGGATATTGTGAACGTGCCACTTGGCGGTTCCTACACTTATAACCAATTCGTCCGCGATTTCTTTGTTGGATTTCCCTGCCACTAAAAGTTTCAGGATGCGCAGTTCCTGCTCGCTGAGGGGGTCGATCAGTTGGTCAAGGGGTGATGGAGGAGAATTGCTTTCAGATTGCTGAATGCCCAAGATGGTGTCCACAAATTCAGGGGCGGCATGACGCGCTTTTGGAAGTAAATCAAGAAGCGCTTCCCCTTCATCCAAAAAGATGCGGATAAATCCTTCAGGTGCTGCCAATTCCAACGCCTGGGATAGCCAGTCTACGGCAGCTGGGATGTCTTTCTCGGCGCGACGGAATAATGCCATCAGAATCATAGACTCAATACGGAGTTGAACCTGACCTTCGGCCTGCCCCAGCTTAAGTACATCTTCCAGGATCGACGGAATATTTTTATGCTCACCCATTTTCAGCAGAAAGCGCACAAGTGTCAAATCCGCAAGATCGTACGGTTGATCGCTTCGGACAGCCTGATACTCCGCCGCCCACAGCGTCGCTGCACCTACCTGACCTGTTAAGATTTGCAGGCTCGCAGTGTAAGCTGCCGCGATCATGGACATACGCCCTACGTTAAAGCCCTGTATGATCGTGTTAAATTCCTGGGCGGCATCGAAGGCATCCGATATGCGCCCTTGATAGACATATATTCGAGAGAGATGGGCCAGCCCTAATATCAGATCATCCATCAAACCACCCTGGCGGGATAAGGCAATACCGTTTTGCAGGAATTCCTCGGCGGAGGCGAGTTCGTTTCGTTCGAGAGCGATATTACCTAGAATAATTTCTACCAAGCCCAGTGGAAGTAATCGTTTGCCGCCTGCAACTTGTAGTGCCTGTTGGCAGGTTTGCTCGGCCAAATGCAGCTTTCCTAGAAAGACCTGCACTTGTGCCGCAGAGCCAAGTGCATGAATGGCAAGCGAAAGCACCCCGGCAGACAGCGCTTCTTCGCTTGATCTAAAATAGTTTTGTAAAGCACGTTCAGTTTGCCCGGATAGCTCATAGGCCAATCCAAGGCTAAAGAATCCACGCGCATGCTGTAAACGATTCTCCTGCGGGAGCCGCTCCTGGGCAAAGGTGATCTTTTCGATGGCTTGCTGCGAATCCCCACGTACAGATGCAATCGCGCCGCGGTAAAACGATGCCAGTGCCAGTATTTGCTCTTTCTCAGGCGAGGATGGCAGGGATTGCAACGTTTGCTCGGCTTGGTCAATTTGCTTTTCAGCGAGATCAAAGCGTCCCAATAAATAGAGAATATGTGAAGCGTTCAAACTCAATTCGGGACGGCTTTGAAAAGCTTGCGGAGGAAGTGCATCCAGCCAGCCTGCATACAATGTGAGATTTCCACCTGACCAAACAGTATCTTGTTTTAATCCGCGATCAATAACATCGGCTAACAATTCAAGATCGCCACTTGCGACGGCATATCCCACCGCTTCGGAGAATAGGTCATTCTGTTCATGCCAAAGAGCCGCCGTCCTGTATAGTTCTTCGGTCTCAGTTTTGGGGAGTTCCGTTCGTAGAAAATCAGCAAACAGGTGATGATAGCGATACCAGACACGTTCATCATCCAATGGGATCAGGAAAAGATTCGCCTGTTCAAGTTCTGAAAGCAACTCTCGGCTGTTAGGGAATCCAGTGAGTGCTTCACATGCTTCGGCGTTGAAGCGTTCCAATATGGATGTCTGAATAAGGAATTTGCGAAGCTCGTCTCTTTGTTGGCGAATGATTTCCTCCGCCAAATAATCCAACACATAGCGATGACTGCCACGGAATGTTTCTACAAATTTTTGTTGGTCTGGCAGGTTCTTGAGCGCCAATGCTGCGAGTTGCAAACCAACTGCCCATCCCTCTGTGCGCATTTCCAGAGATTGAACATCTTCCTCTTTCAGCATGAGTTGCATGGATTGATTGAAGAAATGACGGGCTTCTTCCTCTGTGAAGCGCAGGTCACTGGCGCGGATCTCGGTCATTTGTCCGCGGGCTCTTAAACGTGCCAAAGGGAATGGAGGATCTGATCGCGTAGTGATGACAAGATGTGCCTGGTGTGGTTGGTGCTCAAGGAAATATTCAAGTATCTCGTGAATGAGCGGGTTGGTGATGATATGGTAATCATCGAGGACGAGGATAGCAGGCTCTTCACGGCGTGCAAGGACGTTGATAACTTCATCTAAAATGTTTTGGAAGGGCGGGAGTTGCGGCTCGCTCAAGAGTTCCAGAAAGTTATCGATTTCAAAATCGCTGACACGACTCCAGGCCGTTATAAGGTAGGACAGGAACCGCGCTGGATCACTATCGCTTTTTTCGAGGGATAGCCAGATATGTTGTGTTTGTTCTGGTAAAGAATTGAGCCAACTGGTTATTAGAGTTGTTTTACCATAACCGGCAGGCGCGGCGACCAGTGTCAATTTTCGCTGCTCGCTCAACCCCATTTGCAATTGATCCAAGAGACGAGAACGTAATATACCTTCGGAACGCCAGATGGGAGTATGAAATTTTGTTTCGAGAAGATGATCATGCATGATTTGATATGATCCGATTTTTTACTGCTCTGATCAGATGATGAAATTACATCCTACCAATCAACTATATGCACCAGCTTCAATAATATTGAAGCCAAAAACGAACCTTGCTGTTAGCTCTATAGTGTATGCAGTGTGACTACTTGATGAACGCAATATTGGGCCGGGCTTCAGCAGTAGATGTAGTCATGGAACGATGATACCACTTCACTTTGAATGTTTGCTGGTTCCCATTCCGGCATCCCGCGCGCGGATAATGGCCTGCGCCCGGTCGACAACCTGCAGTTTGCTGAATATATTTGATACATGATTTCGAACTGTCTTTTGGCTGATGACCAACTGTTGGGAAATATCGCTGTTGTTCAACCCTTGGGCAATTAGATTTAGCACTTCATGCTCTCGATCCGTGAGCTCTGGAAAGGGTTTCTCTCCCTGTGGGGGATTAATGTTTGTAAAAAAGTTGATTAAACGTCGAGCTATTCCAGGTCCAAACAACGCCTCGCCGTTTTGGACCGACTGGATGGCACGCAAAATCTCAGATTGATCTGCCCCTTTGAGCAGGTATCCTCGGGCTCCGGCCCGCATGGAGGCAAAGACTGAGTCATCATCTTCGAACATGGTCAATACTACGATCCCAATATGCGGGCTAGATTGGTGGATATGTCGTGTTGCCTCAATTCCGTTGATACCCGGCATTTGAATATCCATCAGGATAATGTCTGGTTGATATTTTTCCGTCAGGCGGATGGCATCCTCCCCATTTTCCGCCTCGCCAACCAGTTCAATCCCTGCCAGGGAAGCAAGCAGGGTGCGCAATCCAGTGCGAAAAGGTTCGTGATCATCGACGATCAAAACGTGAATGGGTTCAGGATTCATAATCAATAACCTTATAAGGCAAACGTGCAATCACACGAGTCCCACCCGCAACTTCGGGTTGAATCATGCATTCACCACCCAACTCCGCCGCGCGTTCCTGCATAGACCTTGTTCCCACGCCGGAGTGGAACCCTTTTGGAATGCCAATGCCGTTATCTGTGATATCAATTTGCAGTTCACCATTTCCTGACAACCTCACCAAGCATTTCGTGGCTTCGGCATGTTTCGAGATGTTGTTAAGCGCTTCAATGATGATTCTATATGCTGCCACTTCAACCGCAGCCGGCAGGTCGGGGAAATCATGGTCATGTTCGATCTTTATGGATAGACCCATATCAGATTGACTGTTAGCATATTCCTTTATAGCAGATAAAAAACCCAGTTCATCAAGCGCGGGGGGGCGAAGGTTGTATACAAGACGGCGGATATCACCGAGGGCAACCTGTGTTTGGGATTTGATTTCCAACAGGATGGAATCTGCCCCATCGGGATCCCCTCTTAGGCGATTTCGAGCCGCATCCAATTTTAAACTGAGGCTGGCCAGAACGGGACCGAGTTCGTCATGCAGGTCGCGGCGGATGCGACGGCGTTCCTCTTCACGACTCATCACCAGTTGTTCGCGTGAACGCTGCAGGTCAGCAGTCAGGCGGACGTTATAGGCAGCGACTCCCACTTCACGCGCAAGATCGGCTAACAATTGTTGTTCGTTGGAATTGAAGGATTCGGTTTCGGAGCGTTGAACCAGCACCAGTTCTCCGAATGATTCATTCTGATAAACGAGAGGATACTTTGTTACCTGGTAATTTGGAGGAGTCCCATAGGCGGCTACAAGTTGCGGCCTGCGGTGATCATTGAAGAGGATTGCGACATAGGGAAGTTTGAGGGCTTGCGCAATCGTCTCGACAATGGTTGGGAGAATGGTTCGATTTGACTCTGTGGCTTCGAGCTTTTGTCCGAGGCGGGCCAGCACCGTATAGGGATCATCCCGCTCGCCATACATGAACCTGTTGATGGCGCGTTGCAGATGGTCTCGCAGCGGCTGGAAAATGGCCGCGGTTAGCCCTGCGGCAACCAGTGACAGGAGAATGTCCTTCTGTGAATGATCGATGGCCCGGGTATGAAAAAGTGTCCCGACATAACCAACAATGGTCATGTAAAGGCCGACAATTATGGCTGTCAACATTCCGTAAACAAGTGCCCTGTTGATAACAACATCGATGTCAAAGAGTTGGTAGCGCATGATTGCGACCGCAAGCGTCAATGGCACCGGTAAAGCCAGAAGGGCAAGTGCCCCGGCTGGAATGACCGGTTGCCCCAAGACGACGCCGGGAAACAACCATAAAAGGACAATGCCTGCCGCGGAAACGCTCCCACCAAATACCACCCAGCGGACCTTCACACGCGTCCCTTCATCGGGAACGGTGCGATAGTTCAGAATGGTCATGACAATGAAAACCGACATATACAGAATGGAAACCGCCCACTCACCCGCGTTCCAATATCCGAGCCATATCCATGGATTGGATGTAAAGAATTTTGCGATCGCCATGAAGATGCTAAACAAGGCATATGGGGCAATATAAAGGATCGGAATCAATCGTGAGTTACGTCCCAAGATGGGATGTTGCTTCGGAAATAACAGACTCAGATGTACCATCGCGCTGAAAGTCAATAGATATGGCAGGAGGGTGGCAACCCGATAGTGCCAGTATCCCCAGCCCGTCACAATGTCACTGATCTGTAAGCCGACCGTCCAGGTAGGAAAGTGCCACAGGCTCCATGCCAGAACAAAAAGCACTTGGGCGGCGGATTCCGACGGTTGTCGGATCAATACATAGGTCATGATTCCCTGTAATACCAGAACGACT
Organism: Anaerolineales bacterium; assembly: GCA_035465095.1. GTDB lineage: Bacteria > Chloroflexota > Anaerolineae > Anaerolineales > Villigracilaceae > Defluviilinea. The sequence goes on from DATHRQ010000043.1 coordinate 10,605, forward strand.
ATATAGATCCCCCAATATCGTGCTAGCAATGCGCCCATGGGGTAGGTTGTTTGCGGGGCGCGAATATCCATTTTCACGCCATTGCGGAGAATTGAATATTCAACTACCTGATCAAAGTAGGACTCTCCGCGGAAGAACCTGAATCCCACCAGTGATTCCGCATACTGATCGATTTGGGTGCCATCAACTGCAAGAATCAGGTCGTCGGTTTGTAATCCGTCCGCCGTCCTAGTCAAGGGTCTGACCAATATTCCGTTTGACAACCAGGCTTGTTGTCCCGGCTCAAGGCGTGCACCATCATAAGGAAATCTCAGATGTGTGACAATGTAGGATACGCTGAGCAGAAAAAAGGTCAGGGCGAGAAGCGGAAAAAAACTTGGAACGCTAGTCCGGCGAAGCATGATGTTATTGTAAAACAAATCCACTTCCTTTTTCCCTTTTATATCTATTGTGAGTTAGGTAACAGTCTTGGGCATATACCTCCGAAAAATTTCACAAAGCCGTAAGGTAGTGATTTTTTTGCACCCTACGCTCGATTTTCACAATAATGCGTCAAACGTAGGGTGTAAGTTTACAGGCGAACCATTTCAAGTTGACCTTATTGCGCGGTCTGTCACGAAAAATGCAAAGGTAAAGAGAAAAATCACTTTACTGTGATCGGCGCTTTCATTCCAGCTTCATAGTGACCTTCGATGTGGCAGGCAAATTCCAAGGGCTCATCCGGTGCCGGAGACGGAAAGGTAACCTCAACTCGAACCGTCGCACCTTGCGGCAATTCATCCTCCTCAACTTCAACCACGAGGCCTTCGTGCTCCATTTCCCCTTCTTCATGATGCGCGTCTTCTGTGATCGGCTCAGCAATAACGAATTCATGTGGAATGGCACCTTCATTTGTAATTATGAACGTGTAGGTTTGCCCCGCTTCGAATTCGTATCGCGATGCCTCAAATCCAAAATCAGTTAATGTTACAGTTACTTCATTGCCGCTTGCGGAGCCGCAGGCGGACAGGGTTGTGACGATGAGGATTAGAGTCAGCAAATATTTAATTGTGTTTTTCATTTTATCTCCTTTCAATACCTGGTGATCGAATTATGAAGAAACGTTTGTTGTGCATGGAGTGAGCGCTCTGATCCGGTTGAGTTTCTATTCAAGATTCATGACCGCGTCAATGAACGTGAGAATACCAACAACAAGGGATGTTGACATCATTTCCATGGCCTCTATTTTGGCGGAAGAGATTGCAGGTATATCCAGATCGCTCTCAATTCATCATCTGTCAATTTTGTGCCAACTTCCTCCCAGGGCATTAATTCCGGATCCATCTCGTGCCCGCTTGGAGTAATCCCAGTCCGCATCGTATTAATGAAATCTTCTTCACTCCAAAAGCCTACTTCACCGGTCGAATTGATGCCGGGCACTTTAATCCCGACTGTAGGATCAGGAAAATTCGCGCCGCCGAGATCCTCTCCATGACATAAGCGACAATCCAGTATATCAACCATATATCTGCCGTATTCCACGGTTATTCCAGCTTCAGGTGCAACAACATGAATATCATGAGAGACAATCTCAACCGGTGGAGGCGGGACCATGCCAAGAGCCATGAGAATTTTTGCAATCGGTGTGAATTGTTCCCCCCTCAGTCTTCGATTTATAGGAGGTGCAGTTCTGATATAGGCAATAATGGCAGCTAAATCCCGATCGCTTAAGTGCGATGTAGCGGAAACTGCAGGCATGTATATGGGCTTCCCTTCCGGGTCAATACCATGACGAAGTGCACGGACGAAATCTTCATCCGTATATTCATCCCCGATACCACCTTCTCCGGATGTCAAATTTGTCGAGTCGAGCGAGCCGAGAGGTCCCATTTCCAGCCAATCATTAATTCCCCCAAGATCATCGCCATGGCATCCTGTGCAAAAGAACTCCGTCTGTTCCCTGCCATATTCGATGTCTTCTTCACTTGTGGGTATCACAAGGTCGGAGGGCGGGTACTCATATGTTTTATTGAGTCTTGCATTCCCAATCAAATAAAGAATCACCGCTGCAAATATCACAAGCCCAATTACTGAAACAAGCATTAATCCAAGAATACGAAAAATCTTTTTCACGAATTTCTCCTTTTAGCTCTGCATCCTAGGTCGAACAATGTAAGCTCAGGCAGGACAAAACTTTGGACTAGTCCCTATTTTGTCGAAGGTTCACTGACAATCCGAATAGCGCAAGAGCACCGACAACCAAGGATGTATAGGTGGAATAGTCGAAAACCGCTTCATCACAGCCGCCCGGACAGTAAAAAAAGATCGTGCTCAGATCAAGCCCCAGCCAAAACAGCGCGCCGAGCACGATGGCGACGATGATTCCGCTGCGCTTCCCCTGCCCGGCATTCCGCAGTCCGATCAACCAGATTGCGAATATAACGGTATACAACAAGCCATATAGCGCCATATTACTGGTTTTGCCGCTCGAAAATTCCGGCAATACATATGCAAAATCGAGGAAGCCACGCCACAGTTCGAGCAGGAGATGAACGAAGGAGAGCACGATGGCTCCGGTGAGAGAGGTGATCCAGGTTTTCATGATTTTTTCCTTTCTTTTTGGGGTTCTGAGTGAACTTGCACTGGAACTTACTAACAAGTTTCTATTAATTTATTTCAACATTAGCTATAATAAGAAAAAAGATGATCTCGATTTCATCGCCGTATTGCCACAATGCCAATTATCAGAGTGAGCAGGTTGAAGAATTGCGGGGGAAAGAAAGCATAGATCCTGTCAAAGAAGAATATCAACCCTGTCGTAAGAAGTCCCATGGCAACCAGCAATATGTAACCCAACCAGTTCGGGTAACTTCCCAGCAGGAAAGCCAATCCATACAGTGCCAATCCGACGATGGTGGCATAGGCAAAGACCAGTGATAGAGGCGCCGGTGGGGTCGTGTATAAATTTCCTTCCGGATCCCCGATCCGCTGAAAAGCATAAACAGCCCACGCGACTGATCCTATACTGAATACCGTAGCAGCCAGATACAATAATATGGTATTCCCATCTTTGCGTAATCCCAGGGTGATCAATAACATGCCAGATGCAGTGGCCAGCGAACCAAAAGCCCAGATCAGGTTTGTGGCCTTCCAACGACCCTGATTTTGTGCAATTATTTCCATTCTGGTTGCGTTATCGGGTGCTGTATATACCCCGTTTGGTCCAACGAATGACGCGATCAGTACCAATGCGAAACCTAGAATTAATAATATGCCTGCCATCTGTAGAAGATTCATGATTACTTTGCTCCTTTCTCAGCAAGTAAAAACAGATTGGGCATCACGCGACCGTCTCATTTCCGCTTCATCAGATAGACCGCCCAGCCACGGGGAAAACCGGGCAGATCCTGCTCCCCGGCTATTTTCTCGATTTCAAAATAGCGACCAAAGCGGTCATACGCCTCATTCAAGCGAAGGGCCAGCCTGTCGTATACGAGATGTTCCCATCCGCGCGGCTGCCATTCAAAGCAATAAAGAACAAAGAGACTTCCGGTGTGCGTGAGAGGTAGAACGTTTTGCAGATACAAGTCGCGCTGACTGGGATGGAGGTCGTCAAGGGTTCCATAATCAACTAACAGGTCGAACGAGTCGGAAACATTCCTTAGATCCGTCAGATCATCCTGAATGAAGTCGACCACTACCCCCGCCTCCGCCGCACGCTTTTTCCCTAATTCAATCGCGGCGGAAGCGAAATCGACGCCGGTTACCTGAAAACCGTGCTGCGCTAGGAATATGCAGTTGCTGGCGGTGCCGCTGCCCAGGTCAATCGCCTTGCAGGGTTTGATCCGCCCGCTTTCAACGAGATCCATCAGTTCCCTGCGTGGACCGATATCCCATGGCGCGCGAAAGCGGCTGTAGACGAGCTCATAGAAGGCTTTCATGACGAGATAAGCCTACGTCCCAATTGCCAGCACCAGAACGGGAAAAGCAGCCAGCCCGTACCCGCGCCGAAGAACACAATAATGATCAGCGGATTTATTTTCAGATTATCACCCAAACCCATCAAAGGCGCGGCGGGCAGACAGAAAAGTAATGCCAGGGTGGTCACAGTACCGAGACGAATCAATCCCGGTGTCAGGAAGGGCTGCGGAACGATTGTCCTGAGAAGGACGAAAAACCAGACCCCGATCAATCCATAACCGATGGCAGTGTACATGCCACCCGTCAACCAGTGCATACGACCAAAAGCCACCAAAACGGAATTGATAACAATGGTTGCGGCACCGGCAAAAGCGACCAGCAGGAAGATAACGGCAACTCCTGCGGCACGTTCGCGGAACAGAAAATGAAACTGCCCTACCATAACGGCAATCAGCACTCCGCTGACAGCATTGGTGAGGTCGTTGATCGGACCGAAGATGGGAATCCCAGAATAAAGAAGAGCCAGGGTAATGATCGACAGGACAGCCGTCAGGGGAATGGCGGAAGCGATCTTGCCGGTCAATTGAGGATCGAAGGTGTTCATTAGTTAATCCTTGTAAAATACTTTACACCGGACGATGTCCCACTGTCATGGGACTGGTGTCCCAAACCCATCGGGAATTTCGATCATGTTGCGATGATAATGTGCGTAATTTGCTATAGGCTGGAAAAGTGGATTTCGAGAGACAAATAACCCCGCTGATGTCTCTATTTGTAACAATTAAAGTTTGCTTTGAGTAATCTTTCTTCTGATTACGCCCGATCACTTAAAATAAATATCAATGACATGAGAACTCATTTAAGGTTCCCACCCAAAACGAACCTTGCTGTTAGTTCAATTGTGTTTTGCCAATGTAAACTTGATGAAGGCGATATTGGGCCGGGCTTCAGCAGTAGCTGTGGTCATGGGACGATGATACCATTACCATCGAAACATATATACATACAGATACAAAATAGATGCTAACTCTCCCCCAACAAAGGGGATTGTTTAAGCAAGACGTACACACGTTCCATATGAACTTCAATTCATATTCATCAACCCAAACATGCGCCACATGCCACGCATCATCTTATGGGCAAAATCGGGATCCAGAAATTGATTTGGACATGA
>DATHRQ010000044.1:0-11411 GCA_035465095.1 Anaerolineales bacterium
GGCGCGAAAGGCCTTCCGCGTATCGCGCGAAGAGATCGGTAATGTCAATGCGGAATTGCAGGAGAGCATCTCCGCTGTCCGTGAAGTGCAGGCATTCAACCGTGCCGGTGAGAACATCGAGCAGTTCAAGGAAGTCAATGCTGCCAACCGCGATGCAAACGTGCGCGCTGTGGCATATACCTCCGCTTGGCCCCCGCGTTGGAAGCATTATCGTATGTGGCGCTTGCCATCGTCACCGGTGTAGGCGGATGGTATCTGCTGAAAGGACAAGCGCTCTTCGGCACAACGGTCACGCTCGGTCTGGTGGTGACCTTCCTCGGGTACGTCCAGCGTTTCAATCAACCGATCCAACAGATCGCTGTCCTGTGGACGAACATCCAGAATGCCATCGCAGGCGCCGAACGCATTTTTGGCATTCTCGATGAGAAGCCTTCGGTGTTCAACAAACCCAAAGCGCGAAAAATGGAGGATATCAAGGGACTGGTCGAGTTCGATAAAGCGACCCATTCCTACGAAGAAGGCGTGCCTGTCTTGAAGGATGTCTCGTTCACCGCCCAACCGGGTCAGACGATTGCCATCGTCGGCCCGACCGGCGCTGGGAAAACGACCATCATCAACCTCATCCCGCGTTTCTACGATGTGACCGGCGGCTCGGTGAAGATCGACGGTGTTGACGTGCGCGATGTACAAATGAAATCTCTGCGCGAGCAGATCGGTATCGTGCTGCAGGATACTTTCCTGTTCAGCCAGAGCGTGATGGACAACATCCGTTTTGGGCGGCCGAATGCGACAGATGATGAGGTGAAGGCTGCCATCAAGCTTGCCAACGCCGATTCGTTCATCGAGCGTCTGCCTGAAAAATACGATACAGTGCTGGGTGAACGCGGCTCCGGGTTGAGTCAGGGACAGCGCCAGCTGCTGTCCATTGCGCGGGCGGCGCTGTCAGACCCGAAAATATTGATTTTGGACGAAGCAACCTCCTCGGTCGACACAAGAACCGAGCGTCTCATCCAAAAGGCGTTCGATCAACTGCTCAAGGGGCGCACAGCCTTCGTCATCGCGCACCGCCTGTCCACCATCCGCAATGCGGACGTGATCCTGGTGTTAAAGGATGGCGAGATCATCGAACGAGGCGAACACGATGAACTTCTGGAGCAGAAAGGCTTTTACTACGACCTGTATATGAGCCAGTTCCAGAAACAGGAAGAGATGGAAACGGTGTAAAATGGTTTAAATAAATGCCATTGACTCAGTGGTGAAAGCGTAGGTAAAAAATCCCCTTTCTATAAAATGGAGAGGGGATTATATTATCCAGACCTTCAAAAGGAGGAAGTTATGCCTTTATCAACTGCATTGACATACCTTAAAGAAAACGCTGAAAGGTTTGAAGACGAACTTGTAGAACTTCTACGCATACCATCCATTTCCTATGACCCTGCCTACAAAGCAGACATGGACAAGGCTGCCGCTTGGCTTGCCGACAAACTCCTTGCGATTGGGATGGCGGATGTAGAGATCATGCCAACTGATGGACATTCCGTTGTTTACGGTGAATGGCTTGCTGCGCGAGATGGTGCGTCTGCTCCCACGGTGTTGATCTACGGACATTATGACGTCCAATCCCCTGAGCCGCTGGAAGATTGGAAAAGCAAGCCGTTCGAGCCTGAGATTCGAAATGATAACTTATATGCGCGCGGCGCCTCAGATATGAAGGGGCAAATTCTGGCGGCGGTCAATGCGGTTGAAGCCATATTGAAAACTGGAGATTTACCGTTAAATGTTAAATTCCTGATCGAGGGTGAAGAGGAGATCGGCTCAAAACATTTGAACGCATTTTTAATTGCGAATCGCGAAAAACTGGCTTGTGATTTTTCCCTGAATACAGATGCGGGCGGCATGCCGGATGCAGATACGCCATCGATCTGCTATTCTCTGCGCGGCGGTGCAAAGTTTTTATTAAAATTGTTTGGACCCAGACAGGATATACATTCGGGGAAATATGGCGGCGTGATTCAAAACCCGATCCATGTGTTGAGCAAAATAATCGCAGATCTGCATGACGAGCACGGACGTATCACTTTGCCGGGTTTTTACGACAGGGTGCGAATGATCGACGAAGAGGAACATGCCGAGCTTGCAAAACTTCCTTTTGATGAGGCATTTATCCTGGAACACTCCGGCGCACCCGCGTTGTGGGGTGAGTCTGAATACATTCCTGCCGAACGGATAGGTGCGCGTCCTGCAATGGATGTCGTCCATTTTTCTGCGGGCCAGCCCAAGGGCGCCATCCCTGCGACCGCGTCTGCCATGCTTACGTTTCGACTTGTCCCCGATCAGGACCCGGATGAAATACATCGACAATTCAGACAGTATCTGGAGAACCGCGTTCCTCCTACTGTGAAATGGGATCTTCAATTTGTTACGGGTATTCACGGGATCATCATGGATCGAAATTTACCTGAAATCCTTGCCATGAAAAACGCGCTTGAAGTGGTTTTCGAAAAGGAACCCATCTTTCAACGGGTCGGCGGAGGAATTGGCGCTGTGTCCATGTTTAAGAACGTATTGGGAATCAATTCGGTGCTTACCGGTTTTTCACTCTCCGACGATAACTTTCATGGCCCTAACGAGAAATTGCATTTACCTACATGGAGGAAGGGCATGAAATCCATAGTTCATTTCCTGAATAACATCGCAGGAACACAGAAATAACCAACAACAATAACCTGATACTTGACACCCATAACCTGGTACCTGGAACCTGACATCTGAAACTCAATTATGGTATCCTTGCATCAATGAGCGCTGAGGCGCCATCCCGCTCTGCGGGACTTACCCAATGGAGCGCATGTCATGTACGTAGCCATCGAAGGGGTCATAGGAGTCGGTAAGACCACCCTCGCCCGCCTTCTTCAACCAGCATTCGACGCCGAAATCATTTTGGAAGTCTTTGAGGAAAACCCCTTTCTCTCCGATTTTTACAGCGACCGCGAACGATACGCGTTTCAAACACAGATCTTCTTTTTGTTGAGCCGTTATCATCAACAACGCCGCACCATTCACGAGATCGTTGACACGGGCAAAAACCTTTTCTCCGATTACACGTTCGCCAAAGACGCGCTCTTCGCAGGCATCAACCTGAAAGGCGACGAACTGGACATGTATCACAAGGTGCACGAAGCGCTTGCAGAAAAAATTCAGAAGCCCGACCTGCTTGTTTATCTGCAGGCCACCACCGATACACTCATGCAGCGCATCGCCCTGCGGGACCGTCCGTATGAACGTCAGATGGAACGCTCCTACATCGACGAGCTCAACCATGCGTATGAAGATTTCTTTTCAAAACCGTTCGACCATACGCCCGTTTTGAAGATGGACACGAACGACCTCAACATCGTTCAGAACCCTGAACATTTGAAGATGATGGAAGACCGCATCAAACAAAGCTTGGGCCTGCCTCCGTTTCAACAAGCCTTTCCCTCTCCCTTTGGGAGAGAGCAGGGTGAGGGATAACCATATGCGAGTCACACGTGAGTCACTGACAAAGATCGCCAGAGAGACCGCACAGGAACGCGCCTTCAATGATAAGGGGATCATTGCCGCGTACCTGACAGGCGCGCTTGTCAACAATGAACTTGATCCCATGCTTGGGGGCACGGCGGATATCGACATTATCTTTGTCCATAAGGATGAACCGGAGCAACGCCGCGAATTCATCAAACTGACCCCCGACTTTCACGTGGATATCAAACACCGCAACAGGGTAGAGTTCAAACGTCCGCGTGAACTGCGGCTTGACCCGTGGCTGGGGTGGGAAATGTACGATCCGCAGCTTCTCTTTGAACGCGAAAAATTCTTTGAGTTTGTGCAGGCCGGTTTACGGGCGGGCTTTGAATTCAACGCACCAGAGCCAGCCCTGCATAGATCACATTTGCTGCTTTCACAGGCGCGGCAAATATGGCAGGAGATGCTTGAGGTCAATGATACGGTCACACCGCAGGACGTGCTGCAATATATGCAGGCGTTAAATTATGCGGTCAATGCGGTAGCTGAATTGTCGGGCCCGCCGTTGGGGGAACGACGCCTGATGCTGGAATTTGCCGCTAGGGCAGAGACAGCCCAACGTCCCGGCATGGACCCGGCGCTGATCGGCTTGTTGGGTGCCTCTGCGCTGGACGCCTCTGCGATGAAAGCATGGCTTCCCGATTGGAAACTGGCCTTTGAATCCGCCATGGAAAGTACGCGTGTCGATGCGAGCATCCATCTCACACGCGTAAACTATTATGAAAAGGCGATCACGGCGATGCTCGAAAGTGAAAGGCCGATTGCTGCGTTATGGCCGTTATTACATACATGGACGCATGCTGTGGAGGTTTTGCCCGATCTTGCCTCAAACCCGTGGCGGGCGGCCTGCGGTCAACTTGGTTTGACAGCGGTGGGCATCGAGGAGCATGTAGACGGGCTCGACCATTTTCTGGATGAAGTGGAAGCACTGCTTGAAGAATTGGCGAAACAGTACGGGTTGGAGACTTCGACCAGTATCTAGTGTCATTGCGAGAGCGAAGCTCGAAGCAATCTCGAAGTTAGATGTGAGTTGGAGATTGCTTCGTCAGCCCTTGGCTTCCTCGCAATGACAGAGGAATATAATGACCCGAGACGAGGCTTTGGCTGTTGTTCGTGAACATGTGAAAAACGAGGGACTTGTAAAACATATGCTTTCGGTGGAGGCTGCCATGCGTTTCTACGCCGAGAAGTTCGGCGAGGATGTGGAACGTTGGGGTTTGATCGGACTGCTGCATGATTTCGATTGGGAAATTCACCCGTCATTGGAAGAGCATCCGCAGGCAGGTGCGCCGATACTGCGCGAACGCGGTGTGCCGGAAGATATTATTCAGGATATTTTGAGCCATGCCGATCATTTGAACATGCCGCGCGACACGCTGGTGCGTAAAGCCATTGTCGCGTGCGATGAGATCACAGGGCTGATTACCGCTGTCGCTTTGGTACGCCCCTCGCGTTCCTTATATGACCTAAAAGTTAAATCCGTCAAAAAGAAGTGGAAGGATAAAGCCTTTGCGGCAGGGACATCGCGCCCTGAAATGGAACATGCCGCACAGGAATTCGGTATCGAGTTGTGGGAACATGTTGAGAACGTGATCGAGGCCATGCGCAGGGTCGCGCCTGAATTGGGGTTGGAAGGAACTGCGCCGAAACCGTAAGTGAAACTGGAACATTCCACGTTTCCCGTTTTAGTTTTGTCATTTCGACCGAAGAGAGAAACCCTGAAACCTCTCGAGTAAAGACTTCTACCCTGCGGGCAAAGTGTACTCGTTTCACTCGTCGAAGTGACAGGTCTTTTTTATATCCCAAACAATTTCATAAAGGCCGTTTGCGAAAGCGACAGTTCGCTCAGCGCGAAGAACACCCATCCCAATGCAACAAAGTGGAATGTAAGCAAAACTCCACTGAGTTGCAGTGTTTTTTGTAAATGAGGGTTGGCAGGGTTGATCCTGGTCTTTGTAAAATCGCTCCACCGGTTTTGGAGGAAGAGACCGAATCCATGCCATGCGCCCCACAGGATGAAATTCCATGTGATGCCGTGCCATAAGCCGATAAGCAGCATCGTTGAAAGCTGGCCGATCAGGATCATCGCCCACGCGGGGACGAATTTGTATCCACGTATCCAGCGGTTGAAGGGATTGAAGAAATAGGAGCGGAACCACTGCGTGAGAGTCATATGCCAGTTGTTCCAAAATTGAGTGATATTGGGTTTTGTGTATGGGGACAGGAAGTTCTCGGGGAGTTTAATCCCAACCAGCCGCGCGATGCCGATGGCAATGTCTGTATAGCCGCTGAAGTCGAAATAGATTTGGAATGTGTAGGCATAGAGATGAACCCACATCCAACCTGTGGTCTGGACCTGCGTTGCGAGTGCATCGTTGAGTGCGATCAGCGCCAACGTATCGGCGACCACGAATTTCTTGAACAGCCCGATTGCGATGCGTTGACCTGCGATGAGCAGTTCAGCCTGCTTGAGAATAAATTCTTTTTGCAGGTCTTTTATGAAGCGCTCAGCACGGTCAATGGGACCGGCGGACAGCGTGGGGAAGAACACGACATAGGTTGCAAACTCAGGCAGTGTGAGTTCAGGCAGACGTCCGGTTTGTTTATCGCGCAGGACGTGGATGAGGCGGAAGGCGATATAGGAGAAGCCCAGCCAGCGCAAGTCGAGGGGAGATGCGGTTTCGATGGGACGATCTGCAAGCATACGGAAGAAGATGCTGATTTGCAGGGAGAGCGCGGGGGATTTAAGTATTACAAGAATAGCAATTAACAGAACAGTTACGATGGATAATGTCCACGCGGAGCGGCGGGAGAGAGTCGTGAAAGCCAGAAGGATAAGAACGATTACAACAAGGAATGTTAGGAATTGGAGGATGTTTGGCGGTACGGTCGCTGTGAGAAACGGATCGGGGAAAATGTAGCGTGAAAGTTCAATGAATGCCATCAACCCGAAGATTATCAATAAGCCGGGCAGGTTTTGTTTTGATCTCCATGCGCCTTTTGGAGAGGTGATGAACCATACCAATAGAACCAGCGCAAGGGACAGCGAGGGGAACCAGAAATCGAATGATCGCAGCGGGACGACCGGCTGAAACCAATAGATGGCCAGCACGCTGAGCGCGAGCAGGGAATATGTCCGCCGGGTGCCATGCGTCAGTGCACCGACCAGGATCGAGGTCAGGATGGAGGCGGCGATCTGGGTCAGTCCCATTTAGAAGCCCTGATAGATCCAGTTGGGGCTGTCGTCCGTTGTGATGATAATGAGCGCAGCGACGATGAGGAAAAGTACGAACGCCCAAATGTTTTCAGGCGAGATGATTTTTTTTAGCGCGTTCCGCATACGAGCCAATCGCCGCCCTGTTCGACGACCTGGTAGGTACGCGTGGAGAGGTCGAGTCTCTGCTCCTCGTCGTTGTAGGTTGCGACAATATTACCCGTGCAAAGGACAAGGGATGTATCCCCGTCGGTGCCTGTCTGCGAGCATGAGACGTTTTCAAGCGAGGCGGTGACTGCCTGGAATGAGTCGAGTTCGATCAGAGCGTCTTCCTCCCATTCGCCGCAGACGAGACTGGGGAGACGGTCTGCCTCTTTGTTAACGAGCGCATTTAGGTAGTTTTCCACAGCTTTTACAGGGGCATCGGTGTTGGATGCACAGGCGGTCAGGATGTTGGCAAGGAGCATGATGGACAGGATCAATATGAGTTTTCGCAAGGGAACCTCCGTTGAATTTTATAGCATGAGGGTGCGTCGCACTTTTATGTTCAAGACAAGCCCAAAGAAGTGATTCTGATTGTTTGTTGAAACAGGCAGCTTGTGTGGTGCGACGCACTGCCTGACAGGAAAGGTTTGAGACCGGGATTATAAATGAGGAAGGATGAAAGGGGAAATTGTTTATAAAAACAGATTGTCACTTAAAAAAACATCGGGACGAGGTATCCTCGTCCCGATGTTGGAAATCACCCTGTCTCAATTTACGGGCACGGTCCCAGCGTATCGCCATGACCGAGATGGGCCGGTACGGCAGGAGCTGCAATGCTTATCGTATGCCCGCCTTTTTTCTTCTCGGGCTTGTGGCATACCAATACCTTTTCTCCCTGGTCTGACGTGTCACCGTCATTGTTATCTTCGTCTTCGAGAACGGTGATCTGTAAGATTACAAGTTGACCGGCCTCGGATATACATATGACAGCCTGTACAACTTGTCCGGCACTGAGTGCTTCGACGCCTTCGGTCTCGCCCTCATCACCCTGCTCATCTTCAGCATCGTCTGTATTCTGCACATCGTCACTGAGTTGAACGGTGGTCGGCCAACCCAAAAATTGGACTACGTTCCCATCCACGCTGACAATGGTAGCGACGACCGTTACACAGCCCGATGTTTCGATTGATGCGCCAAGCGGGGCAATGCTGAGCACCTCCCAGGTGCCATCAGACAGAACTAACACCTCCGCGCGGACGATCATGCCGGACTCGATATCGCCCTGTACATCCGTTTCATCCGTGACGTTGAGTTCGATCCCATTCACCACCCAGGGATCGACCGAATCTACAACGCCGATCAGAATGATGTTCGGGTCGGTCTGTTCTTCGGCAGATTGAATGGAATATGCCAGCCAGGTGCCGTCTTCGAGAACGGTGCCCAAGACCCACACCAGGTCTCCGACCTGCAGACCTTCCTCGATCTGTGTGGCTTCATTCGTTTCGAGGGGCGTGCCTGCCACTGTCCATGGTTCGGTGGATTCGAGTTCGCCGACCAGTTCAAAGGCTGATTCGCCTGCGATGGGCACCCACTCACCGTCTTCATTCTGAACTTCGATGGTGCCATCCTGCACCTGGATCGAACCGTCATCGTTCGTTTGTATCCCGGTGCCGACCGCCGAGCAGGCCATCAACAGAAATACAAGCCCCACATTTACAAGGATCAGTGACCAGCCGCGGGCTGGTCTATTGTTTGCATTCATATCTTTCTCCTATCATAATATACGTTCACAAATTTTATTGTGAATATTTCGATAGTAACATAAGGAGTTTCCCTAGGCGTATAAATGACTCCCCCGGCGCTTTACAAAACTGGAATGAGTACGTTTATCCTAATTTTGGCTGATTTTATCCGTTGTCCTCTTGAAAACACATACCCGCAAATTCGAGTAATTTCTGATTGAAAAACTTCGGTTCGCTCATGTAGGGTGCATGAGTTCCCTTTGGGATCACGATCAATCGCCCCTGTTTTACTGAGTCTACGAGTAGTTTGGCATCGCTGATCGGGATTAGATTGTCATTTTCGCCCCAAACAGCCAGGACCGGCGCTGTGATCATATGAAGATATTCACCATGTGAAGGAAGTCCGATGGGTGCAATCGCCACGAAGCCTGCAATTCGCCCCGGATGGGATGTAATGAAAGGCAAGGCATAACCGCCGCTCATGGAGGCGGCCAGCAGGATGGGTGGCTCGACCCTTAGTTGGTCGAAAAGTTCGCTCATCCAACCCTTCGGTGACATGGATACGGTCTCCGATCGGCCAAAGCCGGGCAGATCGATGGCGATGGCCTGATACCCTGCCGATGCGAGCACCTCAAGCGTACCGATCTCCTGCCACGTCCCCGACGAGAAACTTGCACCATGCAACAAGACAACGGCCTGTTTGCTTTGGGTATTGGCAGCGCGATAATAAACTTTTTTGCCGGCTACAGTTATGAATTGTGAAACGATTTCCGTTTTCATTGAAAATACCTTTCGGTAAATATTATTCGTTCAGAATCAGGTCTATTGCCACCGGCAATGCGCTGCGCGCCCACCTGCCGAGCGAACCGTTGAGGTTGCGTTCGTTGTATTTATCGGCAAGGAGGTTGCGTGCCATCATTTCCTCCTGTTTGTCCTCCACGAGGCGCGCGGTCGCTTTGAAGGTTTGCTTCCCAACCCGCACTGTGACCGCGGGAGTCTTGAGCAGGTTTTTGACCCAGTCCGATTTGTCCATGCCGCCCGAGAGGAGATAGAGCGTATTTCCCCTGGCTCCGAACCAGATCTCGATCTCGTGCGGGTTGCCGCTGACTCTTCCGATGGTGGTGAGATAGCAGTAGGACTCCTCCGCGAGACTGGGAAGGAGCGAGTTCATAGCATTACTCTGTGTCTTTGACATGATTTCCTTATTAAGATTAAGCAAGTTCAGCTAAAACGATTAGGCAAAGTCCCTTATCCCCATGTTCATCGATCATCATGGGTGTGAAATGTCCTTCGGGGACGTCCTTTACGCGTAGATCGATTACTTGTTTGATTGTGTATCCCGCATCCTGAAAAGCGTTCGTATAGTCTTCCCTGGTGTGTGACATGTTCGGCAGTCGATAGATAGCGTCTGTTTCCTGTAGCGAAGTGCGCCAGCGGGCCGTGGAAATTGCATCCGGATGAAAGGCTGAAACAAAACAGTTTCCCGGCTTGGCCTGAACACGGGCAAACTCTTGAATGCATTTCTTTAGATTCCGAACATGGGAAAGCACGAGTGAGCAAAGCAACAGGTCGAAACTTTCCTGTGGGAAGGGTAAAGATGCTTCTGTTGTGGTCTGCACCAGCGATAAGGAGTTGTCATTTGATATTTTGGATTGAGCAACCTTCAACATCTCACGTGATAGATCGCATCCAATTACACGAACCCCATGTCTGGCCAGCCTGACAGCGTGTCTGCCCGTTCCCGTGCCTACATCAAGTACTGTGTTGAAACGCAATTCCTGAAGCAGCTCGATGACGACCGGCTCCTCGACGGCGGTCAGCGGATTCTTCCAATGATCGTACCGGTCAGACCAGCGGGCATATCCTTCGACAACACCGACCTCTTTGTATTGAAATTCGTCCGGAAGCAAAACGCTGGTATGTGAACGATCCTGTGCCGTGACGATCAGGATTCCCTGCCCGTCGGTCAGTTTGTATTCGGCGGCGATCAGCAATCCATGTTCAGCCGCGAATTCATTGTGACGTTGGGCCGCCTGGCCTTCCTCCATCCAATCGCCGGACTGGTGTCTGTGCAAAAGTTCATCCAATGAGACACCGAGGGTGCGAAGCGCTTCGTCTGCGGCCTGGCTGACTTGAATTTTTCCAAGTGTCAGATCAAGAGACATGGCATCCTCCCGAATTCAATCAAGCAAATAAGAAGATAATCATTTAACATCTCTAAACCATGCTTTAACATCATACCATTACATGTCACCCCGGTTCTTATGTTTCGGTTCCAATTTGAGGATAAATTCCATCGTTAAAGAATCAATTTCCGGCTTGTAAGGATGCGTCCGTTTGATTGGAAAATTCACAGAATTCGGAAATCTGAACAAGACCTTACAGTTACCTGAGTCCAGAAGATATATGACGGTTGTCAATTGCAGCCGACTTGAAAATAGAGTAATATAAATCAGCCATGCCACGAAATCTGGCTCTCATCCTTCGAGATATCCACAGTCAAGAAGTCAGCAAGCCTGACAGGTATAAAAACCTACCTGCCGGGCTTTTTTTATCTCTAAACCAATTTCAGGAGCAGCAATGCAAACACCGTGGGAATATCGTTACGCTCATCGCACAAAAAAAATGGGAAGTTCGGTCATCCGTGAAATACTCAAACTCACAGCCCTGCCAGACGTCATTTCATTCGCTGGCGGCCTGCCTGCCCCAAAGGTTTTCCCCGTAAAAGAATTTCAGGTTGCCTGCAACCATGTGTTGGAAAATTACGGCCCGCAGGCATTGCAGTACAGCACGACTGAAGGGCATCTCCCTTTGCGTGAGATGATCGCGCGTCACAATGCGCGTTACAGTTCTGAAGTCTCTGCGGAAAATATCCTGATCACTTCCGGCTCGCAGCAGGCGCTGGA
>DATHRQ010000045.1:0-4245 GCA_035465095.1 Anaerolineales bacterium
TCCTGCGCTTCATCGAATACATGGACGTAGGCCACACCAACGGCTGGCGCACGGATGACGTGGTTTCTTCCAAAGAAATCGTGGACATGATCAGCGCAGAAATGCCGCTCGAACCGCTCGACCCGAACTATAAGGGCGAAGTTGCGGAACGATGGAAATATAAAGACGGAAGCGGCGAGATCGGCGTGATCTCATCTGTCACACAGCCGTTTTGCAGGACGTGCAACCGCGCACGGCTATCAGCGGAGGGGAAACTGTATACGTGTCTGTTCGCGATCAAGGGACACGATCTCAAGAGTCTCGTCCGCAGCAGCGCAACGGATGAGGACATTTCTAACGAGATCGCACGCATCTGGGGCAAACGCACCGACCGCTATTCCGAACTACGCTCCGAAAATACGATCGATCTGCCCAAGGTGGAAATGTCTCATATTGGGGGATAAACCGCTATTGTCAAAACCTTTCCATGAAATTGGAGGATTTTATATGAGCAGAAAATTGGCAAATACATGGTTCGATGCGTTTCGCGAAAAGAATATTTCCATATTAGAAGCTAACCTCGCTGAAGACTTTGTTCACACCAGCCCGTATGGAATCGTCAAGGGCAGGGAGGCGTATCTCGACATGGTCAGGGAAAATCCCGAAGCGTTCTTCAGCCCGGTTATCGATATCCTCGACGTGATCGAAGGAAGCAATTCATTCGCCGTTCGTTATCTGGTGAATGACAACCCCGCATGTGATTGTATCTATGGTCGCGATGGTCAGATACCAGAGATCATTTCCTACTATCATGTAGGGAAGAAACCGTCTTTCTAAGATATCAAGCTTAACCGAGATGTCAAAAAACCTCGTCCCGCCTTGCTCGGGACATTTCCTCCCCACCCTGTATCTCTAGTATAATCCTCCATTATGAACATCAAGACCCAACTTAACGACTCCATGAAAGACGCCATGAAAAGCGGAGACGAAGTCCGCAAGCGCACGGTGCGGATGGTGCTCGCCGCGATCAAACAGGCGGAAGTGGACAGACCAGCCGAAATCGACGAACTCGACGACATGGCGGTGATCGCTCTCATCCAGAAGGAGGTCAAGAACCGCCGCGAGTCCATTGAAGAGGCAAAAAGGGCCAACCGCGACGATCTGGTCTCTGAGAACGAAGCCGAGATCGAGGTGCTGGAGGTCTTCCTGCCCAAAGCCATGCCGGAGGAGGAACTGAAGGAAATCGTGCAGGCGGCCATCGAGGAGACCGGCGCATCCACAATGGCCGATATGGGCAAGGTCATGAAGATCGTCATGAGCAGGGTCGCAGGCCGCGCACCAAACGATAAGATCAGCAGCACCGTGCGGGAACTACTCCAACCGAAGTCGTGATATTAAAAACTTTCTCCACCGCAAAGGCACGAAGACTCAGAGATTCTATTCTTAAAGAATTTCTCCGTGGTTTTCAACCTCCGTGGTTGGACTTCATGGCATGACAATCATATCGGCATTGCACCGCAAGACGCCGCCGCGCATCCGCACGCTTCAGATCATTTTGCTCAGCCTGGTGAGTATTATTTTATTTGGAGCATTGGTATTTCCAACCCTATCAAGTCCCACAGCAATATCACTTAATGTGGGAGATGTATCACCGGACGACTACCTTGCTCCGCAGGACATCGAATATATCAGCGAAGTACGCACGCAGGATGCACGCATGGCGGCTGAGAACGCGGTTGCGCCCGTCTACGCACCGCCGGATACAACCCTTGCACGCGGGCAGATCGACCGTCTGCGCGCCGCGCTGCAATACATTACACTCGTCCGCAACGACGAAAATGCCACCGACGAACAAAAAGCATCCGACATCGAATCGCTATCAGACATATCCCTAAAGCCGCAGACCATCGAACAGATCATCGGGTTAACCTCGACACGCTGGGAGACGATCCAACAGGAATCGTTGAGGGTTTTGGAACAGGTAATGCGCCTCACCATTCGGGAGAACGAAACTGAATCGGTCCGAAAGACCATTCCCTCGCTGGTGAGTTTGGCGCTTAACGACGAACAGGCCGCCATCGTGGTCGAACTCGTCTCGGCATTTGTGATACCCAACAGCCTGTACAGCGCCGAATTAACAGAATCAGCCAAACAGGCCGCGCGTGATGCGGTGGAACCCATTACCCAAAGCTACAAGTCGGGCGAGGTCATCATTCTGCGTGGACAGATCATCCGTACGACGCATCTGGAGGCTCTGCAGCAATTGGGCCTGATCGAACAAGCCAGCCCCTGGCAGGACTATGCCGGCGCAGGTGCATTGGTCCTGACACTCGCCGCGCTGTCTGCAATGTATTTCTCGCGCCGGCGGTTGCTGTTCCTGTTCGATGCGCGCAGCCTTGTCGTGGTGGCCTTGATCGTCCTCGTTTTTGTCATCGGCGCACGCTTCCTCATCCCCAACCGCACCATCCTACCGTACGCATATCCTCTCGCCTCAGCCGGGTTGTTGATCGCAACCATGTTCGGCCTGGAAGCGGGAATCATCTTCTCATTGTTGATCGGCCTGCTGGTGCCGTACGCCATGCCCAATGCGCTCGACCTGACACCCTACTATGTTATCTCGTCGATTGTGGGTGTGCTGATGCTCGGTTCTGCCCGCCGCGTTTGGACGTTCTTCCGCGCTGGTATGGCAATTTCCGTCGCAGGGATCGTTACCTTGCTTGCATTCCGTCTGCCGTTCGTGCCGATGGACGGGATCGCCATGCTTCAACTCGCAGGCGCGGCGGTCTTCAGCGGTCTGGCCTCCTCGAGCATCGCGCTCCTGCTGCAATATTTCCTGGCGCAGTCGCTCGGGTTGACCACTGCATTACAGCTTATAGAGATTTCACGCCCGGATTTCCCGCTCTTACAATTCTTTTTACGCCATGCGCCCGGCACATACCAACACAGCCTACAGGTTGCCAACCTGGCCGAACAAGCCGCTGAACTCATCGGCGCTGATGCATTACTGACGCGTGTGGGCGCACTCTTCCATGACGTGGGAAAATCCCTGAACCCGACGTTCTTTATCGAGAACCAGGCAGCCGGAACAGCCAACCCGCACGATGCGCTCGATCCGGAGCAAAGCGCGGCCATCATAATTGCTCACGTGCCGGACGGGGTCTCGCTGGCGCGCAAACACCGTCTCCCGCGCCGCATCGACGATTTTATACTCGAGCATCACGGCACCATGATCACACGCTATCAGCAAAATCAGGCGATCGAGGCCGCAGGCGGCGACACTTCACAAGTGGACGATTCAAAATTCCAATATCCGGGGCCGCAGCCGCGCTCCCGTGAAACGGCCCTGCTCATGCTGGCCGACGGCACCGAGGCGCGCGCACGCGCCGTCCGACCGCAAGGCGAAGAGGAGATCCGCGAACTTGTGCTGGCCACCATCGAAGCCGTGCAAAAACAGGGCCAACTGGACAACACCCAACTCACCTTCCAGGACCTGAGCGTTGTCACCGATGCATTCGTTACGATCCTCAAAGGCACGCATCATTCCCGCATCGCCTATCCAAAGGAACAACCGGCATTGGAACAATCAGCAGCTGAAGACGTTGTCACGGTACCGCATAAAAAATGATCCACATCGAATCAACCTTCACTTTTTCCAAAGACCTGGTCGAACGCGCAGCGAAAGCCGCCCTCGAACATCAGTCGCAATCCTCTGATTCTGATCTCACCATCGTCCTGACGGATGACGCGCAGTTGAAGGAACTGAATCGGGATCATCTGGGAATCGATGCGCCAACCGACGTGCTCTCTTTCCCCGCCTCTGAATCGGACCCGGAAACTGGTGCGCGTTACCTTGGCGATATTCTCATCTCAATGCCCTATGCCGCCAGAAGTGCCGAGAAAGCCGGTCACGGTCTTGAAGCGGAGGTGCAGTTGCTGGTCGTCCACGGCGTCTTGCATTTATTTGGGCACGATCACGCTGAAGCGCAGGAGAAGGCACGCATGTGGAAGGCGCAGACTGAGATATTGGAATCGCTCGGGCTTGGGAGCATCAATATCCGCGAGGAGTGAATCGCACTGTGTAATGCGTAAACGATGAACATCAAAGCATTTACTCTGGACCGTCTCAGGTCGTTCAGGCACGCACTACGCGGCTGGAATTTCGTTTTGAAGACACAGAAAAACGCATGGGTCCATTCGCTGGCGGCGTTGGCTGTCCTTGTTTTTGGGCTTTGGCTGCAATTACCTGCGCGTGATTGGGCTGTGCTG
>DATHRQ010000046.1:0-4438 GCA_035465095.1 Anaerolineales bacterium
GTGACCGAAGTGGTCATCACTTCGGCATCGCTCATCGTATACTGTTTATCTTCGTGTTGATGAAGTCCTTTCAAAATATCGTCACAAAGGCAAAATATGGCTACAATTTGGCTATCCATGAGGTCCTTCGCTCGTTTTGGTCTGGTAACCGCAACTGTAGCAGAGACCTCGTGGACCTTCAAGTCAAGGTAGCAACTTGAGTTAAGTAAATTAACGAACAGATGAGTCAGAGAAATCGACTCATCTGTTCGTTAATAAAGCACAAATTTAAAATCAAACAAATTATTACGGCAAAAAGAATCCATCAATTGCGACGCCATCATTATCGCCGCCTGCTGTCACAAGAATACGCAGATACGGATATGCTCCCGCAGGAATCCCAAGCCCATCCACGTCAATGGTAATTCCCGTCGGATACCCGGATTCTACAGACAACAACGTACCATCAATAACACAGTTATCCGGTTCACCACTACAGTCACCGCCTGAATTCCCTACAAGCGGGATAGCGATATTTGTATTGTAATCCGAAACTCCATCACCCCAATTCAAAACCGTGTACCAGTTCGAACCATCGCCGATTTGCAGGATGACCCTATCCATTTGAATGCCTGGAGGATTTGATTGTTCAAAATATATCAGATCCCAACTTGGGTCACCGTTGACAATCAGCCCCGGGGATGGTAAAGCTATAATTAATGATTCCCCATCTGATAGTCCCTGGTCATTCCCATCCGGGGGCAACCCAAAATCCAAATTACCATATGGAAGAATTTCGACCAACTCATCTGTGTCCATTGCTGAATTGTTACCTGGAACAGGGTCGTTGATCCCACTGGTTACTGTGGCTAAATTTACAAGGTTTCCCGATGGGTTGGTTGAGATATTTGCTGTGACTGTGTAAACGATACTGCCACCATTTTGAATGTCGATCGTATCAGTAAAATTCCCGTTGCTGCCAATTACCCCATCACAGCCACTGGCATTTGTGATTGTAGTACAGGTCCAATCCCAGGTTGCTATCTGTACTGGTATGTTATCGCTGATAACTGCGCCGGTCAAATTACCCGGTCCGTTGTTTGTAACGGTCACTGAATATATGAGAATATCATCGGCTTCATAAACCACGACGCCATTATCCTTGGTGATTTGCAAGTCTGCAGATAAAATTGTTGGGGTATTGGTTGGAGTAATGGGCGTGGGCGAAGGTGGCGACGTAGATGAAGGGGGCGGTTTGGGTTTTGGCGTATTTGTTGGCGGCGGCGGAGGAATATAAACGAATGTATTGGTGGGAGTTGGCGGGAACGTCGAAATAGTCGTGGGAACGAACGTAACCGCTGAAACAGGTGTGTTTGTCGGCAGAGGTGTGGCGGGAATACTGGTTTCAAAAGATGCACTGGGAGTCAGGAAAACATTGATCCAGGCCGGTTGCGTGAGGATGGAAGGGTCGAGCGGTTCGATGAAACCGCCGGGAAGGTTGGTGAGAAAGTCGCTGTTTGGGTCGATGTTGGACCCCATGTCGGTGTTCAGGCTCCAGGTGGGAGAGAAACGGATCGCCCATCCGCCGGCCAAGATCACGCACAGCAATCCAAACAATACAATAAAAAGGATGATGACCCAATCGCGCCGCTCACGTTCAGGGAAATTCTCTTCCTGGCTCATTCTATTTTTGCCCATTCAGCGGCAAACGGATAAAGACCGTTGTGCCGGGGTTCTTTTCTTCATCGTAACCGGGGCTCTCAAGCCAGATGCGTCCGTTGTGCGCATCCATGATGCCGCGTGCAATCGCAAGTCCCAGACCCGGGCCGCCTCCCTTGAATTTGGTCTTGCCCGATGAGTGCAGGAGCACTTCGCCGGTCTGATAGAACTTTTCAAAGACAAGCTCATGATATTGCTGATCGATGCCGATGCCGGTGTCCCTGACGCTGACTTCCACTTCGCTGTTGCCGTCCTCGTTATGGATGACGCGTCCACCAACAGTAACTGATCCGCCCTCCGGCGTATATTTGATGGCGTTCATGATGACATGATAGAAAACCTTGTATAACAGGTTTTCATCGGCATCGACATCTGGAAGATCGGAGACCCCATCAGTGGCAAAGGAGATATTTCTCTCCTCCAAAGAATCTTCGAAAATCTTTTGCGCCTTTTCGATCAATTCTGCAATCTGTATTTGCGTCAGATGGGCTTCCAGCAGGTTGCTGTCGATCCTGGATGCATCAAGAAGATTGTCGATGATATCGACCATGCGCGTTGTGCCGTCGACGATGCCGTTTGCATACTTTTCGAAATCCGGGTTGTCCTTTGCCTTCATTTGCACCATTTGCGCGTACCCCTGTACAAGGGTGAGAGGCGTGCGCAGTTCATGCGCAGATACCTGAATAAAACGGATCTTTGTGCGGTCCATTTGTTCGAGTATCTGGTTGGTCTTTTCGAGTTCAATGGTTCGTTCCTGCAGGTGCTCGGTCATGTCGTCAAACGTATTGGCGAGCACACCGATCTCATCGTTGGTCGCGACCCCTGTTCGTTTGGTCAGGTCCCCGTCTGCGATGGCGCGTGATGTGCGCACAAGCGATGAAAGCGGATTGATGATGATGCGAGCGATGTAATATCCAACCAGGATCACAGCAATCATGGCCGCGGAATAAAGAAAGACATAGTTGTTGCGGTTTACAGTACTCTGGTCGACAACAAACTGCATCGGCAAAACAACCGCAAACACCCCGATACGGTCATCACTGATCTTCAATGGGCTGAAGCCGCTCCGATAGAGGCGTTCCTCCACCTCGAAGTTTTCGCCGTCGACAATATCATCCTGGTTGACAACCTTCTCATAAAAGGCTTTGTCGATGGTAAAGGTTCTTAGGAACAACGGGTCGGCAGCGTTGACCCCCAATGTCGATGAGGTCGCCATCCCCGAAGCGTCATAAAAAATAACATCGGAAGAGGATACGGATCTCAAGCGCGGAACCAGCGTATCCAGCGATGTACCCACCACGACCACGCCGACCACCTCGTTTTCATAACTAACAGGTATGGATGTAAAGTAATAATAGCCGCCATCGAACGGGTCTTTATCCAGGGTGCGTTTGGGCAGGCTGTTGGGGTCGTTTTGAGCAAGCAGTTCATCCACGATCGAAAGCGTCGTCTTATTTCCCCGCTGGCTGACATCCAGAATCGATCCATCTGATTGTCGAAGTATATGAAGCGCTTCCGCTCCCTGCCCATCGTATACGATAACACTTTCGACGTTCAAACTACCCGCAACCGGTTTCGCCAGAAGGATGATCTGTTCCTCGTCCCCATCCCTGAGCGCTTCGCCGAAACCACGCACGTATGCGACAAGCCTTGCGGACTGTACATGGTCGATTTCCTGCCGCGCCATGGTGTCTGAAACAACACGCCCCGCCTCAAGCAGTTGATTGGCGAGGCGTTCCTCCAAAGAACTAGACACCAAACGCGTGACAACGAACGCGCCTGTCACTGCGACAAGGAGCGTCAACAAAAGGTACGGCAGAATGACTTTAAAACGAATGCTCACGCGATGCCTTTTCCCCTAATATTCTAGGGTGATTACATTATAGGGTACTTTATAGAAAAATATCACAAACCACCCAATACTGAAAGACATTTACAATGAGACTATCCAATATGCAAAGAATAGGGCCAAAAACAAACATTTATGAAAAGAAAAAGCAAGTTTTGGGGCAGAATGGGGCGTGTTCAGAACTTTATCATCTCCTGAAAAGCTTTCGTCTTTGCCGAAATTACATTCCCACACAATACTCTGTAAAGAAACAAATCTGCCAACTGATCCAGCCGATCTGGGTGAAGAGATACCACAAATAGGCGCCGATCAATAATACACCGGCGAAACGGCCAATGGCCCAGCGCCGTGCGATCAGCAAAAACAACAAGGCAACAACGGTCGCAAATAAAAGGACAATGGAAGATTCGAGGTTTTCCGTCACAACCTGGACGCTTTCGCCGCGCCACAAGATGACAAACATCCAGGGCAGCCCAAGTCCTATGGCAATATCGAAAATATTGGAACCCACGGCGTTGGCAATCGCCATATCGCCCTGGCCTTTGCGGGCGACGATGATCGAACTCATCAGGTCTGGAATACTGGTGCCGGCCGCCAGAATGGTCAAGGCAATAATGACCTCCGGCAATCCAATACCATTGGCAATATGCACAGCAAACTCGACCATAAAGTGAGAAAGCAGGGCCAGTAAGACGATCGATACGCCAAAATTTAGAAAGAGCAGCTGCGGTCTTTGCTTCAAATCTGCAAAAAAGAAGGATAAGAGTTTATTAAACGAGTTTTTCCAGGTTAATTTGCTGAGTCGAATCTCGTGTTGGGGACTTTCGCCTTGATCTTCAGCTGTATCATTGTCAGAAGTGATCTCATATGGGATCACTTTTTTCCAGAAAC
>DATHRQ010000047.1:0-2961 GCA_035465095.1 Anaerolineales bacterium
GAAGATCAGGAAGATCGCATTGATCAGTATGCCCAGCACGGCCGCGGTTGCAATGGCCGGCAGGCCGCTGGGGAAGAGTCCCTGCAGGAGCGGAATGGGGAGGAAGCCGCCTTCAAATCCGATGTTACCGCCGATACCGACCACCATGATCGTCGCGCCAACTGCGAGGTTGCGTGGTTTGAACATGCTGACATTGTGCTCCTGCATCAGGGCAATACCCTGCATGCCGATTGCACCGAACAGATAGATTGCCAGTCCGCCGCTGACTGCCAACGGAACGGTCTGGATCAAACCTGCCAGTTTGCCGACAAATCCGAGCAGGGCGGCAATTACACCGGCCGCGATCAGCGCGGGACCAGAGTAATTGCGTGTGATCGCCATCAGCGAGTTGTTCTCGCCGTAGTTGGTGCCGGCAGTCGCACCAAACAAGCCTTTGATGGTATCGTCGATACCGTCCAGAACCAGGTTGAAGCCAATGTGCTTATCCAGTTCATATTTCTCACGGCCTGTATCTTCAGCAAAACGATCCACATATAAGCTGATCTGATAGAGATGCGCCGTGGATTCTGGGATGGTGGCGATGGCCATTACAGCAACGCTGAATATGGCTGTGCCCACCATCGCTCCGCTGAAGGTTGGCAGGGTGAAATGAGGGACAGCGAACCATGCTGCATCAGCAAGCGGGAGGAATTGTTCAGCGTTCGGTGCAACCAGTGTTGAGAAGATATAGCCAACGGTCGCTCCAAGCAGGACGGGGATCATGCCCAGGAAGCCGCGGTTCTGTAGATAAACCGAGAATAAGATCGTTGATAACAGGGTTACGATCGCAACAGCCCAATTGACGCCCGCCAGATCCAGAGCGGCATATGCCAGACCAAAACCGATGATGGCTGCCACCGAGCCGGTGACGATGGGAGGCAGGACCATATCGATCTTGTCCTTGCCGACAGCCTGGATTATGAGACCGATGACGATATTCAGCAGCCCCGTGACAACAATACCTGCCTGAATGGTACTGATGACCTCATCTGGCAAAGGTGTGCCGAAAGTGGGCAGGCTTCCGGTCATTTGCTGGGCAATCGCAAGATAAGCGGCAATATAACTGAAGCTTGATCCATAGAACAACGGGATAAATTTGCCGATCCTCCATTTGGAAAGCAACAGGGCGGCAATTGTGCCAATACCTGAAATCGTCAACACTGTGCCGACATGGAAGCCGCATAACGCCGCAACAAATGCCGTGGCTGGGAACATTGTCAGGACGTGCTGAAAGCCCAACAGGATGTTTTGTCCCATGGGAGGTGTATCATTTGGTAAATACCCCATTACATTATTATTGTTTTCATTAGTCATCGTAGTTTCTCCTTTATTGATTTTGCGTTGCCAGCGTACGTTCTCCTCTTATTGCTAGTACCTTCCAATATCACCTCCAAACAAAATCGCCACACATACTATGCATGGCGACCATAAAGAATTGAATGAATAATCTCATGGGTAATGAGATTATTCGCTGCGAAAACAGTTACCCGAATCAGGAAAAGGCACATGTTGTATTAAATAACCCGCTTAATCGGAGAGAGATACGCTGGTTTAAGTTTTTGGACAGATTTAAAACCGCTTCTCTCATCACCCGGGCGCATACTGTCTATTGTGAATCTGTTGACTACCACAAACACCCTGTGCTACACTCCTTAATCTATTTCAAAGTTCTGCGAGGAAAAATCATGCAGCTCAAAGGCGAAGTTACAATTAATGCACCCAGAAAAAAAGTGTGGGACTTTATGACAGACCCGAACCAGATCGGGCAGTGTCTGCCGGGCGTGGAATTGATCGAAACGGTTGAGGAATTGAAGAAATACCGCGGTGTTGTTACGGTGGGGCTTGGCTCCGTCAAAGCCCGATTCAGCGGCGAAGTCGATGTTCTTGAACTGGACGAACCCAATCGCGCAAAACTGAAAGCCCATGGTACGGCAACGGGTTCCGCCGCGGATGCCATCAGCGAGATGACCATGAGCGACGGCGAGAATGACTCTACCGTCGTCAATTGGACTGCGGATGTCAATGTCTCCGGGCAGCTGGCAAGTCTCGTCTCGCGTTTGATGGTGCCCGTTTCTCAGAAACTGGCCGGGGTGTTTTACGATGAGGTTCGAAAGAGGATAGAAAGAGAATAAGAGTAGGGGCGACCCGCCCAGATCTGATAGAGTTCTTGAGCAATCACGACGGGTCGCCCTTACAATTTTCATCATGCGAGATATTCTGGCCGATCTAATCCGATGGAAAGCAGAGGGGAAGTCTATTGCGCTGGCAACAGTTGTGGAAACCTGGGGATCTTCACCGCGCAAGGCAGGCTCGAAAATGGGACTGACCCTGGACGCAAATATCACAGGCTCGGTCAGCGGCGGCTGTGTGGAGAATGCGGTTGTCGAAGCGGGGATGGAAGTTCTAAAGTCAAATCAACCTCGGCTGTTACATTTTGGAGTCCCCGACGAAACCGCCTGGGAGGTGGGGTTGGCTTGTGGAGGCAGCATAGATATTTTTGTGAAACCGCTTGAAGAAGCTATCTTCGAATCAGTGAATTTCATTTTGGCTAATGACAAACAGGCGGTTTGGGCTACCGTCATACGAGGTGACGAATCTATAATAGGGCGGGAGATGATTCTGGAAGCTAACGGGAAAGTTACCGGATCGATTGGCAACGAATGGGACGAAGAGGTGTTTCCCCTCATGCAGGATGCTCTCATGCAGGGAACATCAGGCCGCATCGTACTCGATGAAGCGACAGAGATCTTCCTGGATGCGATCAGACCGCCCCTCACACTAATTATTGTAGGCGGTGCGCACATCTCCGTCGCATTGGCATCCCTGGCGAAAACGCTTGGATATCGCACGATTGTTATTGATCCCCGCAAGATATGGGGTAACGAGGAGCGTTTCCCCAACGTGGATGAGCTTATCCAATCT
>DATHRQ010000048.1:0-2888 GCA_035465095.1 Anaerolineales bacterium
AAAAAGAAATAAAAGTTGTAGAATAAAGAAGTCATTGGAGACCGAATGGCAACACACAGGGGCACACGCCAGGCTCGCTACCCAAGATTAATCCCATAAAGACCCGTGAGGTCTGGGAGACCTCACGGGTCTAAACCCAGGAGCAAACAAGGACTATAACCTATCCCCCAGAACCGTTTCGCATCAAAGTTGTCGAACCCATCCGCCTCATTCCGCGTGAAGAACGCGAAGCCAAACTTAAAGAGGCGGGCTACAACCTCTTTGCCCTCAAAGCCGAAGACATCTTCATCGACCTGCTGACCGACTCAGGCACCGGCGCGATGAGTCAGGAGCAATGGGCGGCGCTCATGCGCGGCGACGAGTCCTATGCGGGCGCACGCTCGTATCAGCGTCTCAAAACCGCCGTGGATGACATCTTCGGCTTCAAATATTTCGTCCCCACTCATCAGGGACGCGCCGCCGAAAACATTTTATCCGCGTGTCTCGTGAAGGAAAACATCTGGGTGCCGAGCAACATGCACTTCGACACCACCGACGCCAACATCCGCGCCCGCGGCGGCCGCCCGGCAAACCTGGTCATTGACGAAGCCGCCGACCCCGCGAATCCGCATCCCTTCAAGGGGGACATGGACATCGCCAAACTCAAAGCCTTCATCGCCAAGTATGGGCGTGAAAAAATTCCGTTCGGGATGATCACCGTCACGAACAACGCTGGAGGCGGACAGCCCGTCTCGATGGAAAATCTCAAGGCTGTTTCGGATGTCTACCACGAGGCAGGGATTCCCTTCTTCATCGACGCGGCACGCTACGCCGAAAACTGCTACTTCATCCAACAGCGGGAACCCGGCTATGAGCATCGTTCTGTCAAAGACATCGCCCGTGAGATGTTCGCCCTCGCCGACGGCATGACCATGTCGGCGAAGAAGGATGCCATCGTCAACATCGGCGGCTTGTTGTGCGTGAACGATGAGAAATTATTTCAAGACATCAAGAACGAATTGATCCTGCGCGAAGGCTTCCCCACCTACGGCGGACTCGCTGGCCGCGATCTCGACGCGATGGCCGTCGGCTTGTACGAAGGCTTGGATGAATCCTATCTTTCCTATCGCATCGCACAGACTGCTTACCTCGCCCAACAACTCAACGACGCAGGCATTCCCACCATCCAGCCCGCCGGCGGGCATGCCGTTTATGTTGTAGCGAATGAATTGCTTCCCCACATCCCCAACTACGAATTCCCCGCGCAATCACTCGGCGTTGAACTCTATCGCGAAGGTGCGATCCGCGGCGTGGAGATCGGCTCGGTCATGTTCGCCTGTCTCGACCCCGAAGACAACACTTGGCATTACCCCGCACTGGAACTTCTACGGCTCACCATTCCACGGCGCGTGTACACACAAAGTCACTTTGATTATGTGGTTGACACATTCACTAAAATAAAATCACGCGCCAGTGGACTCAGAGGCTACACATTTAGTTATGCCCCAGATTTGCTGAGACATTTCACGGCGAGGTTCGAACCGCTGTAATTGCCATCCACAAGACAAAACTGGACATGGTTATGATCACCATGTCCAGTTTTTAATCTGATATTTCGCCTAAAGTGTTCTGGAACTAGCGATAGTCATACACATATGTTCCGTCAGTTTGTTGCAATGACTCGCCAGCCTCAAGGATTCTCAAGGGCATCGCTGAAGGGGCACCCCCAAAGATCACCATGCCAACCAATTGACCAAACGCGCCCTGAATCTCCTCAAGTGTAAAGGCACAGTGTCCATAACGGTCAACTGTGATCGGTATATATGGGAAGTAAGGGAAAACACCGGGAACTTTTACGGTATAAAGCGCTTGATGCCATACCGGAACGATCGGATCATCGGTTGTATGCATAGTCACCATTGGTCGCAGTAAATTGCCCGATGTTTCATAGTTATTGGCAATTTCCTCAAGAGCGGCTGGTTGCGCCTTGAAACGCTTCACTCCTTCGTTGATCAATGTATCCAAGGCAGGATTTAAAGGATCAGAATAAACACGGTCAAAATTATCGAATGGACGACCACCCAACTTGTCTATCGCATCATTGGTGGCGAACACGTTGTACCAAAGAATGCCAAATGTAGTCGGACCGAAAGTGTTGGGATCAGAAAATACGGGTGCCCCTGTCACAGCAAATATCTGAGGCACAGTCAATGGATTCGCGCCAAGAACTCCAGCAATATGTGGAACATAGACCGAATCCCACTTATTCATCAACGAAGCTGGAATATTCGAAGCATTCCCCGGAAGAACATCGAAGTCGGGGGTATCCATAAAGTAGTCAAATACAACCCGGAAGTCACCCCAATAGTTGACCTGTCTGGTGAAACTCCCGATCGGTCCGCAAGCAGCCAAACCTCCCGAGAAAAGAGCTGGATTTCGTTCAATCGCTAATGTCGTTACCAATCCACCTTCCGAAGCGCCGACGAGATAAATATTTCTGGGTGACCCAACTTCCCGTTCGAAAACCCCAACAAGATCGACAATATCATCGACCCCTTGTTGTACCGCGAGCCCATTCTCGCTGTAACTGGTCGTTGCAAAGGCAAAACCCAGTTCGTTGATCACATCTGGCATATATTTGACTTCACCCATATTGTTCACAAACGTCATTTGTGACCAGGGAATATCTAACGGTTCATCCACAGAGACATATCCATGCGCAAAAATCACCAAATCACCATTCCAAAATGGCGGCATGGTAATGCAAAACAAGGCATCTGCGGAGTGCGTATCGAAATAATCACAATCCGCGTTGGACTGCGCCTGCACTGCATTTCCTGGCAAGAAAGCAAGCGCCAACAGAATCGCCAAACTGACATTAATCCACCGAGACATGACAACCTCCTTCA
>DATHRQ010000049.1:0-2077 GCA_035465095.1 Anaerolineales bacterium
GGGCGCGATCTCAAGTCCGAGGTGGGTGCGATCACGGCACAGCAATCCCTCAATCTATTAACGCGCGACCCGGAAACGAAGGTGATCGTTTTGGTATCCAAACCACCATCACCCGATGTCGCTACAAAGTTAATTTCCGCCGCACAGGGGGCGGGGAAGCCGGTTGTCGTATATTTCATCGGATTTCCGCTCCCCGCACGCAAGATCGGCAACCTCCATTTTGCGATCAATCTAAGGGAAGCGGCAGAGCTGGCTGTTGAGATTGAAAACCAGGATACAAAGTTTGTTCGCAGTGGAAAATCGATCGAAGACAAATACCTGCGCGGTCTGTTCTCAGGCGGCACGCTGGCCTATGAAGCCCTGGTAGGGCTGCAGGCCTCGCTTTCTCCGATCTATTCCAATGCTCCCATCACGGAAAACCAAACCATCAAAGACCCGCTCAAAAGTGAGGCGCACACGATCATCGATCTCGGTGATGAATTCTTCATGGTCGGGCGTTTGCATCCGATGATCGACAACGATCTGCGCATCCGCCGTTTGGAGCAGGAAGCGGACGACCCTGAAGTGGGAATGATCCTATTCGATGTGGTTCTCGGTGAGGGCTCACATGCATACCCCGCGGAAGAATTGATACCTGCGATTCGAAAGATTCAACAAAAAAGAGAGGATATTGAGTTCGTGGCCATCATTATCGGTACAGACGAAGACCCGCAGAATCTAGAGTCGCAAATCGAGCATTTTAAGAGGGCTGGTGTAACAGTTTTTGGAACAGCGACAGAAGCTGTGGAATATATCAGTCTACTGTTTACATCTGATATTCAAATGGAAGGTATTCCTGTTGACCTT
Organism: Anaerolineales bacterium; assembly: GCA_035465095.1. Lineage (GTDB taxonomy): Bacteria > Chloroflexota > Anaerolineae > Anaerolineales > Villigracilaceae > Defluviilinea. The sequence continues at coordinate 847 of DATHRQ010000049.1, forward strand.
GAACAGTTAAATCAACCGCTGGCCGCGATCAATGTGGGGTTGGAATCATTTTACGAGAGCCTAACGTCACAAGGCGCACAAGCCGTGCATGTGGAGTGGCGTCCGCCTGCGGGTGGGAATGAGAAGATGGCTGCCTTGCTGGCGAAGATGAAGAAATAAGCGCATGTCATCCTGAGCAGAGCGAAGGATCTCTAAGAATGAAGTGCGAGACTTTCGGTCGCGAAAAAAAGCTCACTCAGAGTGACATACCAGGAGATAATCATGGATATCGAACAAGCGAATACGACTGCGGTCAACCGTCTTATGGAAGCCAGACCGATCTTGAAAAGTGTGGCTGCCGCACGAGATGTCATTCCGGGAATGAAAGACAACCTATTCCTGCATGCAGGGCCGCCGATCGAATGGGAACGGATGTCAGGTCCGCTGCGAGGCGCGTTTATCGGGGCAATGCTTTTCGAGGGGGTGGCTGCGTCCGAAGAAGAAGCAACCAAAATGGCGGAAGGAGGCGAGGTCGAATTCGAGCCGTGTCATCATTACGGCGCGGCCGGTCCGATGGCGGGAGTCATATCCGCCTCCATGAAAGTCTATGTGGTTGAAAATACCGAACATGGAAACAAAGCCTTCTCGGGTCTCAATGAAGGCTATGGAAAAGTCCTTCGTTACGGTGCATACAGCGAAGAGGTGCTGAAGAAACTTCACTGGATGAACGATGTGCTGGGCGTGGCTCTGGCAGATGCATTGGATCAATCCGACGGGCTTGATTTGCGCGCGCTGATCGCCGAAGCGCTGCACATGGGCGATGAGGGACATAATCGAAACAAGGCAGGCTCACTGATCTATTTGAAACTGCTTTCGCCGCTGCTAGCGAAAGTAATGAAGGATGATGCGGCTGAGTCGGAAGTGCTGCAATTTTTGGGAGATAACGCGCTGAGTGTTTTGAACCCGGTCATGGCGGCCTGCAAAGCGATGACCGATGCTGCGCATGGCGTGGAGGGCAGCACGATCGTCACGACGATGGCACGCAACGGCACGGATTTCGGTATCCGCGTCAGCGGACTGGGCGAGACACAGTGGTTCACGGCTCCTGCCGAAATTCCAGTTGGTCTGTTCTTCTCGGGTTTTTCACAAGCTGACGCAAATCCTGACATCGGCGACAGTGCAATAACTGAAACCGCAGGCATCGGCGGCTTCGCGATGGCAACCGCGCCAGCGATCGTCACATTTGTGGGTG
>DATHRQ010000050.1:0-5603 GCA_035465095.1 Anaerolineales bacterium
GAGATGGTGATGCCTGGAGACAACGTGAACCTGACGGTGGAGTTGATCGTGCCTGTGGCTTTGGAGCAGGGTTCGAACTTTGCCATCCGTGAAGGTGGTCTGACCGTCGGCGCTGGCGTCGTCACCGAAATTATTGAATAGAAAGAAAGCTGGTAAGTTCGTATGGCATCAAAAAAGAAAGGCGTTCGGCCGGTAATTACGCTTCAATGCAATGAATGCAAGGAACGCAATTACACAACGGAAAAGAACCGTCGTAACGACCCGAACCGTCTTGAGTTCAGTAAATATTGCTCGCGTTGCCGAAAGCATACTCCGCATCGCGAAACGAAGTAGGTAGGTGGGCTGCCTGACAATGATCTTGTGGTCGTTTGGTCAGATCCAAACGGCCACAGGGTAACAACATGTCGGGCGAATTTTAGTAGGCCAGTAGCTCAATTGGTAGAGCACTCGTCTCCAAAACGAGCGGTTGAGGGTTCGAGTCCTTCCTGGCCTGCCATAAAATCAGTGCCGCTTTGCAAAAGGCGGCTTTTTAGCGGAAAGTAAAACGAAAATTAGGAGACGCTACCTTGGCAGAAAAGGCAAAAAAAAATAAGAAGCAAAATCCCATCCAGGCGTTTTTCCGGGAGACTTCCGGTGAACTCCGTAAAGTATCGTGGCCGACCTGGACCGAAGCCCGGCAATTAACCGGACTTGTTATCGTAGTCATGATATTCGTAGGGATAATCCTGGGATTGACCGACGCCGCTGCCCGAGGGCTGTTGAGATTTTTGTTCAATTAATCTGAAACCAAGGGAATTGAGGCCGAATGACTTTGCAGGAAATGCCGGAAAAATCTGAAAACGAGACTGAAGAGCCGACTGAAACACAGGAGAGCTCGGCAGTATCCCCCATGACAATTTCTGATGAGGAATTGTCGTCTGATGATTCTGCGTCCTCAGATGTTCCTGTAGATGAAGATCAGGCCTCTGAATCTGAAGCCAGTGAATCGGATGCAACGGATCCAGCTGCGCCGGATGCTGATTCTGACTCGGAACAGGACTCTTCCCCGGAATTAGTTCCTGATGATTCTGCGTCCTCAGATGTTCCTGTGGAGGAAGATCAGACCTCTGAATCTGACACCAGTGAATCGGAATCGGTTCCCACGGATCAAGCTGCGCCGGATGCTGATTCTGCACCTGAGCAGGAATCTGCCGCGGAATTAGTTCCTGATGATTCTGCTCCGATGGATGTCCCTGTGGAGGAAGTTCAGCCTTCCGAATCTGACGCCAGTGAATCGGAATCGGACACAACGGATCAGGCTGCGCCGGATGCTGATTCTGACTCTGATCAGGAGGATGTTCCGGAGAGCCCATCGGGATCAGACCCTGAAAACTCTGCCTGGTATGTGATCCACTGTTATTCCGGTTACGAGAATAAGGTTCGTCACAATCTTGAGCAGCGTATCGAAACGATGGGCATGAAGGACAAGATCTTTGACGTTGTCATCCCGACCCAGGAAGAGATCGAGGTAAAGGATGGGAAGCGGCGTACAGTTGAGCGACATATTTTCCCGGGCTATGTGCTGGTCAATTTGGAACTCTCCGAAGAGTCCTGGTATGTGGTTCGCAATACGCCGGGTGTAACTGGCTTCGTTGGTATGGGAAATACCCCAACCCCCCTGCGTCCTGAGGAAGTTTCGCAGATCATCAAGCGCATGGAAGCTGACGCGCCGACCGTCAAAGTTACATACAAGGTCGGTGAACGCGTCCGCATTGTTGACGGCCCATTCAACGATTTCCGCGGCATCGTTTCAGAGATCGATATGGAGCGTACCAAGGTTCGTGTGAACGTGTCGTTCTTTGGGCGTGAGACGCCTGTTGAGTTGGATTTTCTACAGGTGGAGAAAGCATAATAAAACGGTAACAGGCTGAGGCGTGGGACGAAGCGTTTCCATGTCACAGTTTTCAAAATAGTGGGAGTGATGCCAGGCCTCAGCGGCGAGCGCGTCACGCTAAAACCACAAAGGAGAAAAAATGGCAAAAAAGTTTAAGGCAATCGTTCGTCTCCAGCTTGAGGCTGGGAAAGCCAATCCGGCGCCTCCTGTGGGGCCTGCATTGGCCAGCCATGGTATTAACATCATGGCCTTTTGCAAGGAATACAATGCAAAGACATCCAATAAGCCGGGTGAAATAATTCCTGCAGAGATTACGGTGTTCACCGATGGATCGTTTACATTTGTATTGAAGACCCCTCCCGCGGCAGTGCTGTTAAGAAAAGCTGCAAAGGTCGATAAGGGATCTGGAGTTCCGAACAAGGAAAAGGTCGGGAGAGTGACACGCGCGCAGGTTCAGGAGATCGCCGAATTAAAAATGAAGGATCTTAATGCGATCGATATTGACGGCGCGATCAAGCAAATCGAAGGTACTGCCCGTTCAATGGGCATTACGGTCGTCGGATAATTTTGTGGGAGTGACGCTCTGGGCGTCACGCTTGCACCACGGAGGAAAAAATGGCTAAACACGGAAAAAAATACACAGCCGCTCTGGCTAAAGTGGACGCAACCAAGCAGTATTCCGCCCGCGAGGCGATAGCTCTTGCGAAGGAAACCAGTACCACCAAATTCGATTCAACAGTGGAAGTTCATATGCGCACCGCGCTTGATCCGCGCCAGGCCGATCAACAGGTTCGCGATGTTGTCGTCCTGCCTCATGGGTTGGGTAAGACAGTGAAAGTATTGGTCTTTGCCCAGGGTGAAGGTGCGGCCGCGGCTCGCGATGCCGGCGCCGATATGGTTGCAGATGATGACGAATCTTTGAAGCAGCTTGAAAGCGGCTCTTTGGATTTCGATGTGGCGATCGCAACGCCGGATGCAATGGGAAAAGTGGGCCGGTTGGGACGTGTGCTCGGTCCGCGCGGCCTAATGCCCAACCCGAAAGCCGGAACGGTCGTGAACGCTGACGACCTTTCGCGCGCCATCAATGAAGCCAAAGCAGGTCGCGTTGAGTTTCGACTTGACAAGACGGCCAATATACATGTGTCAGTTGGCAAGGTCTCGTTCAGTGACGATCAACTTTTTGAAAACTTCGCCGCTTTGATGGATGCGATCCACAAGGCGCGGCCTGCCGGTGCCAAGGGCGAGTATATTAAAAATATCTCTCTTGCCACGACAATGGGACCCGGGATCAAGGTTGATCCCAGTGACACACACAATTTGAAGGTTTCCGAGTAAAATTACTCGATAATCTGTAAGCCACTTCGCCAATGAAGGTGGGTGCGGCGCTTCAGCGCCGCTTAATTCCCTGCCGAGGTGAAGACGAAAAGCAACAATCCCTCCTGTTTCGAGGTCTGCTAAAAGTCTTTGCCTGTAAAGTGGCAAAGACTTTTTAGTGAAAGGAGGTGAGTACCTTTGGCAGTTTCAAAAACTCGCAAGAATGAAATACTGGCCACGTATAATGACTGGCTCCAAAAGAGTGAAGCCGTTATCCTGGTCGAATATACCGGCGTAACAATGAAAGACCTGGATAATATCCGCGCCAAGATTCGTGAGGCTGGCGGTGAATTTCATATACTGAAAAACACGCTGGCGCGACGGGCGTTTGCTGACAATGACATGGAATTCCCACAGGATTTCCTGTTGAATAGTACGGCCGCATCCTTTGCTTTTACGGATCCGGCTTCCACAGCAAAAGCGTTGAGTGATGCCGCAAAAGGCCTTGAATCCATCAAGGTTAAGGGCGGTTTCATGGATGGGCAGCTTCTGGACGAGGCCCGGGTCAAGACTTTGGCCAGCATGCCCCCGTTGCCTGTTGTCCGTGCGCAGTTGCTTGGTGTTTTGGAAGCACCTGCTGGAAAACTGGTGCGTACCATTGCTGAGCCCGCTCGCGGATTGGCGGCTGTTATCAAGGCTTTCACCGAGAAAGCCCCTGCTGCAGCGTAATTGACCTGGGTCATTACGCCATAAAAAATTAGATCTATCAATGATATTGGAGTATTAAGAAATGTCTGAAAAACTTGAAAAAATAATGGAAGAACTTTCCACGCTTTCCGTCATGGATGCGGCGGAATTGGTCACAATGCTGGAAGAGAAGTGGGGCGTTTCCGCGGCTGCCCCTGTTGCAGTTGCAGCCGCCGGTGGCGCCGCTGCCGCTGCCGATGAGCCTGCCGAAGAGAAGACCGAGTTCGATGTCGTCCTGAAGGAAACCGGCGCAAAGAAGATCGATGTCATCAAGGTCATCCGTCAGTTGACCAGCCTCGGGCTTGGTGAAGCCAAGACCATGGCTGAAACCGCCGGCTCCAAGATTTTGACCGGTGTCGGCAAGGATGCCGCCGAAGAAGCCAAGAAGAAGCTTGAAGAGGCAGGCGCTGCCATCGCTCTTGAATAGTTTCTATATTAGAATCAAAAAGGACGGTTCGATTTCGAACCGTCCTTTTTGATTCTATGAGATTTTTTATAATACTTTATCCATTTTGCGGATGACCATGACCACTTTACCGCCAATTTCCACCGGCTCATTCTTTTTGAGTTTAATGGGTTCCATGGTTGGGTTGGCCGGTTGAAGACGGTATCCATTTTTTTCCTTGAAGAAATATTTCAGAGTGTACTCGTCGTTTACGCGGACGGCAACCATTTCGCCATTTCGAGCCTCTTGTGCGGGTTTCATCACAACGATATCGCCGTCGTTGATCATGGCATCGATCATTGAGTCTCCCTGTACTTCCAGGGCATACAGCTCATTTTCCTGCTCCCTGTTAGGCAGTAGGCTGCGGGCGATTTCTACAGCTTCGTATTCGTTCTCATTGTAATAATTTACACCTGGTTCAGGGACAAGCAGCAGAGGGCCGGCGGCAATGGGTCCGAGAATGGGGACACGCAGCGTATCGGTGGTAACATCAACGATTTCTTTGGCCTTTTCCATCAATCGCATGCCGCGTGAAACGCGATTATCTCGTTCAATGTACTCATGTTTCTCAAGCTGTTCGAGATAATAATTCACCACAGACGTGGACGAGATCTTGACCTTCTCGCCGATCTCGCGGATCGATGGGGGGCGCCCGTAACGGGTTTGATAATCATTTACAAACTGCAGCACTCTTTTGTGCTTTTCGGTGATCCCTTTGCTTTTTCGTACCATCATAGTATGCCTCCTGCCCAAAGAAGTTGGGCATCTGTGAGCATAATTCGCTCATTTGTGCTAGTAATGATACCCGAACGCTTGTTCTGTGTCAAGTGAAAATGAATTTGATTTTTAAAGTGTATGTGCATGATTATTTAGAGAACAGGACACTTCATCGTTGAAAAATGTACGTTTTTAGCTGAAATTCCAGGTGTTTCCCGTGAAAAGTTAAATATATTATAAATAAAGTAAGAAAAATGAAAATCAACCTTGACAATTGGAAGATTTTGAATATAATAATTTTAGAAGTTTGAAGAATTCATCAAAATAATCCTATGATTGTTGCGATCTTACCGCAGAGCGCATAGCAAAATCTTGGAGGATCAATATGCACCCAGCACCAACTCGTTGTCCAGTTTGCAGTTCGGAATTGACAGTTTCCCGTTTACACTGCTCGTCATGCGATACAACCATTGATGGACGTTTCGCAGGCGGCCCGTTCGGCCATCT
>DATHRQ010000051.1:0-2439 GCA_035465095.1 Anaerolineales bacterium
GTGTACGCCGTGCTCATTTGAAAAATGATGACCGTTGACAATGATCTCGCCTTTGCCTGAAAGCCGGCCCCCTGCGCGTTCGTCGGCTTCGAGGATGAGCGGCTTGAGTCCGCGCTCGGCCAGATGCAGGGCGGCGGTCAACCCTGCTACTCCCCCGCCAATAATGATGGCATCGTAGTATGGTTTTGTTTTTGGCATCGCTGTAATTATAGCGGGATATGACAACCGTATATCAGGTACAATGGCTTCCATTCACCTTCAATTCCAAGGAGTAAAAATGGCAACCGCACTTATGGCATTCCTCCATCATCTCTTTGCATTCGCAGTAACCGCCTGTCTCGTGTATGAATTTATTGCCTTCCGAAAAGGCATGACCATTGAAGAAGCCCGTACGATCCAACGCGCGGACTTCGTTTATGGAATATCTGCCGGTTTATTACTGGTCGTGGGATTATTGCGCGTGTTCTTCTACGAAAAGGGTATCAGTTTTTATATGCAGAGTCCGTTTTTTTGGGTCAAGATGGGAACATTCCTGCTTGTTGGGCTGCTGTCCATTGGGCCGACGATACGTTTTGTCCGCTGGAATCAGGTATTGAAAGAGAACCAGCTTCCGGTTACGTCCGAAGCGGATTTCGGGCGGACACGCCGCATCCTATGGCTGGAATTGGGAGGCATTGTTATCATATTATTATCCGCAGCTTTCATGGCGCGCGGAATCGGTTTCAATTAGCAGGAGATCGTTACGCAAGAACAGGATGGACAATTGCCATCCTGTTTTGATTCAATGGTGACTTTCGTCTATTCCCAACTCTTCCTCAAACAGGTATGATATTCATATGCCCGACCAGAATATCAAGCAGAACGACTTGATGAAATCCCGCGCTTCGCTGACAAAGTTTGCCTGGCTCTCCATCGCCGCAGCGCTCGCCACCATCACGCTGAAATCGGGGGCTTATCTTCTTACCGGTTCGGTCGGCCTGCTTTCAGATGCCGTTGAATCTCTTGTCAACCTCGCTGGCGCAGTCATGGCATTGGTCATGCTGACGATCGCCGCCCGCCCTGCAGACGAAGATCATGTGTACGGACACAGCAAAGCCGAGTATTTTGCAAGCGCCACAGAGGGGATACTCATCCTGGCGGCGGCTGTTGGAATTATCATCGCCGCGGTCCAAAGGTTTATCGATCCGCGCCCGCTCGAACAACTTGGGGTAGGTCTGACTGTATCCATTCTCGCATCGATCATCAATTTCACCGTGGCCCGCATCCTGCTTAACGCAGGCAGGCTTCGCCAGTCGATCAGCCTCGAAGCGGATGCCCACCACCTGATGACCGAGGTCTGGACCTCGGTCGGTGTGATCGGTGGCGTCGCCGTCGCAGGCTTCACAGGCTGGAGCATTCTCGATCCGCTGGTTGCAATGGCCGTTGCGCTCAACATCGTGTGGACGGGCTTCCAACTCGTGAGACGCTCCGTTTCCGGGCTTATGGATGAGTCGCTGCCCGCAAGTGACCTGCAAAAGATCAACACTGTTATGGATTATTATCACGAAAAAGGCGTGGACTTTCATGCCTTACGTACCCGCCAGGCTGCAGCTCGCCGATTTATTTCTGTTCACATGCTCGTCCCTGGAGAGTGGACGGTCCACGACGCGCACCACATCGCAGAGGATTTTGAGTCAGATATCCGCATGGCGTTGGATGGCGTAGTGACAGTCTTCACACACCTTGAACCTGTTGAGGACCATCTCTCGATGGAAGATATACATCTGGATAGAAAGCAATAAGCAAACTTATCGTTTCTGGAGGACATAATGGCAGAATCATTCGACATTCTCATCAAGAACGCCAGATTACGGAATAAACAGGACACATCCTTTGATATTGGCATTGCGGACGGGAAGATCGCTTCGATCTCTGACCATCTGGCTGGTGAGGCAAAAACGATCATCGACGCAAGCGGAGGGCTGGTGACCGAATCCTTTGCCAACCCGCATCTCCATCTCTGCAAAGTCTATACCCGCGAGATGATGGATGAAGAAAAGCTCACAGACTATCATGCCGAAGGCATGGGTAAGGCCATGACGACCATCGAACTCGCGGCGCGCATCAAGGAAAAATACGATGAAACATGGATCATCAAAAACGTCCGCAAGGCGGTGGCAAAGGCGGCGATCTATGGCAACACGCATATAAGAGCGCTGGCAGATGTGGACAGCAAAGCCCGTCTCGAAGGCGTAAAAGCCTTGATCCGTGCGCGTGAGGAATTTAAGGGAATTGTCGATATCCAGGTCTGTGCATTCCCACAGGACGGCTGGGTGCGCGAACCCGGCGCGGATAAACTGATGCGCGAGTCAATGGAAATGGGCGCGGATGTGGTGGGCGGCATTCCATGGATCGAATACACCGATGCAGACATGCAGCAACATGTCAAGGAGATATTCG
>DATHRQ010000052.1:0-2240 GCA_035465095.1 Anaerolineales bacterium
ACCTTGTCTCGTGCGGTAGAGAGTGTGTTGACGCAAACCCTCCCTTCGTCAGATTATGAATTGATTGTAGTCAATGATTCAGGTATCCCCTTGCCTGAAGCGGACTGGCACAGATCAGAGCAAGTTCAAGTTCTCAACACACATCAGCGTGAGAGAAGTGTTGCCAGGAATACAGGTGCAGCGATCGCCAGAGGCAAATACCTGCACTTCCTTGACGACGACGACTGGGTGACACCCGACGCTTATCAACATTTTTTGGAACTGAGCCGTTCAAGCGATGCAAAATGGCTGTATGGAATGACCCAACTTGTCGACCGCCAGGATGAACCCAGTATTCAACTACGACATAACTTGCAGGGAAATTGCTTTGTCCAGGTTATGGCAGGTGAATGGATTCCCTTGCAATCTTCCCTCATCGACCGAAAAACATTCATGCGCATTGGCGGATTCAATCCGCTGCTCACTGGTCCTGAAGATATTGACCTCCTACGACGCATCCTGCTGGAAGAGAACATCGACGAGACGCCAAATCTGATTTCACAAGTTATTATGGGCGGAGAGGGAAGTACGACAGACTACAACCAACATCCACAAGCCAGCCGCTGGGCACGCGAAAATATCCTTGAATCCACACAAGCTTATGCCAGAATGCGTTCCTCGGCGGTGAACCCATTCTGGCAGGGACGCATGACCAGGATTTATCTGACATCAATCATATGGAATTTGAAGCATGGAAGATTTTTTACTGCTGCCAGCCGCATGATCTTTTCACTTGCATCCATGGTGTCCAGTGCATCGGGCATATTCAGTAAGAGGTTTTGGCGCGCGGTCCTGAGGCCGTATGCCAGCAGAACCTTCGAAAACGGTTTTAGAGAAGTGCAGAATGAAAAGCCCTCCGCAAACTGAACCGTTTTTTTCGTACATCATTCCGACAATCGGACGTGCGAGTCTGGGTACCGCGGTACAAAGCGTTCTGAGCCAGGAATTTTCTCGTGCAGATTTCGAGATCATTGTCGTCAATGATTCGGGAACCCCCTTGGCCAAGACGGAATGGCGGGATTCGCCCCGCGTAAAGGTCCTTGATACCAACAAAAGCGAACGCAGTTTTGCACGCAACAGCGGTGCTGCTGTTGCCAGAGGCAAATATCTTGCCTTCTTGGATGATGATGATTGGATACTGCCGGACGCACTTAAGAATTTTTGGGAAATTGTAAATGAGCATCCGCATGCTGTCTGGCTGTATGGCGGAATTCGCATTGTCGATGAACAGCGTAGAACTCTGGCAGAAATCAATTCCGGCCTGAACGGCAACTGTTTTGCACAAATCATGGGAGGTGCATGGGCGCCCATCCAGGCTTCCATGATCCAGGCTCAAACCTTTTTTGAGATGGGCGGATTCAGTCCCTTTATCTGCGGCACGGAGGACGAGGACTTGTGTCGGCGTACAGCTTACCAAGGGGAATTTGCCAACACATCGCAAGTGGTTGCCTGTTTATTCCGTGGCCAAACCTGGAGCACCTCAACAAATTATCTGCGTGCATCCAAAGACACAAAATATTCCCGCGACCTGATCCTTTCCAAGCCGGGCGTTCTTCAACGTTTTATGTCATCTGCCAAAAACAGTTATTGGCAGGGACGGGCTCTTCGTGTCTATTTGAGTACAGTGGCCTGGAACCTTAAAAAGAAAAACCTGTTGACCGCGTTGAGCCGTTTTTTGCACAGTCTGGTTCTTGTGAGTGTATCGGCAAGACACATCCCATCCCGAGATTACTGGGACGGATTTAGAGCTCACCATGCACCAGACACATTACATTTTGTGATGGAAGAGTATGAGAAAAGATCCTGACCCAAATATCACATTTGCATATTTTCATTCAAACAACCCTAGCAAAGGAGCCATCGAAATCGATGGCTCCTTTGCTAGGGTTACGTTTTTCACCAGACTTGTGTGACCGATCTGCAGAAGGAAAAGTTTAAATCTATTCCACATCCACGCTCTTAGCCTGTATCACCTTTCGATACCATCTTGCGCTGGACTTAAGTGCACGCTTTTGTGTTCGATAATCAACATGGATAATTCCAAAGCGTTTGGAATATCCAAAACCCCATTCAAAATTGTCCATCAGCGACCACACGAAGTAGCCCCTTACCGGCACATCGATCTGAATGGCCCTATTCACCATCTGCAGATGCCGTTTGATATATTCCAGGCGGTCGGCGTCATCCACTTCACCGTTGGC
>DATHRQ010000053.1:0-6975 GCA_035465095.1 Anaerolineales bacterium
AATTGACCTCACCCCTAGCCCCTACCACTCGCTTCACTCGGGTACGCGTCTCCCAGGGGGGAGAAGCTTAGTGCTTCTCAACCCAACACGCCCTCAGCATGGAAAAGAAGTCAACTCCATGCCTTCTTCCACATCGTCCCCTTGTGGGATTTGGAGCCCCACAGGGGTGCTTCGCGAAGGGGCAAACCGACATGCCGATCAATCACGTTTAACTGGGTGAGGTTTGCCTTCGACAATCGGTGGTTAGGGATTGTAGAAAGAAAAGACCTGACAGTTTTTCGGGAACCTGTCAGGTCTCTTATGTGGAAATTATTTGTTGAAATTCCGCTGGACGATTATTCCCAACGGCAGCCCAATGAGCAGCATATGCTCCAGAACCATCTCGATCAGCAGTCCCATTGGTGGAGGAGCCGAGACAGTCGCCGCGCTGAGAGGCAGGACAACAAAGTTCATCACAACGAAGACGCCAAATCCATAAAGGAGTGAGCCAACGATGACATTTTTCCGCAGGAGCGGAATACGGTCTGCGCTGAAGATAAAAATACCAGCAATGATAATGGTCATCACAAACTCAAGGATCACCCCAAGCAGGGCGGTGGCGAATCCGCCTGTATAGGCAGCATCCCCTAGTAAGCCGCTGGCTATAAATTGCGCCCCAACCATAAATGATGGAGCTAACTTGAGGATGAGAATAAAAACGATCCAGGCTTGAATTACCAAATGAAGTACGCCGATGATCAATCCACTGATCACGCTTAGACGAAGAAGCGAATTGCCGTTGCTGGGGGACGTGCTGGCGATAGTAGACATGGATAAAACTCCTTTTTGCGTGTAAAGAATTTACGTGCAATTGGATTGTACTCCCCTGCAAGGATAAATCCTAGGATGATCAGATGAATTGCCCTAATGAAAATACGACGATCGGTGGTTATGTAAATCTTTTACTTTTTATAATGTAACGCAACAACGCCCGAACGAAACGTTTTTTGCCCGACACGTTTCAATGTACGATTCTCCACCGATTCGAACAAGCGGGGACCTTTTCCCGCAATGATCGGGTGAACGACAAAGTGATACTCGTCAATCAGATCCCATTCTGCAACCTGTGAGGCGATGTTCAGTCCGCCGATGAGAATATTTTTTCCTGGTTGTCCTTTTAACTTCATGATCTCTTCTCGTAAATTGCCGTGGAGCAGCGTTGTGTTGTTCCACTCTACACTCTTCATTGTCGTTGAAAAGACGATCTTGGGCATGGCATCGAATATACGGGCGAATTCGTTGGTCACTTCCGTTTCCGATCCGTTCACTGCGACATCGTGCCAGTACGGATACATCAAGTGATACGTGTTCCGTCCAAAAATATCAACGCCCGCGTCCCGCAAGAGCCTAGTGAAGTACTCGTGCAATTCATCATCGGCGATCCCTGTTTCATGACCACAGTAGCCGTCTATCGTGATGTTGATCGCAAAAATAACTTTTCTCATTGGTTGTTCTTCTGACATTATTTTAATCCTTGGAAATAGGACAATCGGTGGTTAGGGATTGATCCGCTGTGGGAGGAAAATTGATACTACACTTCATGCATAACCCCATTTCTATTATTCGCGTCATTTCCAAATATTCCCATATCCATATTCCCCTTCCAGCAGCTTCCCCTCCGCGAAGCGGTTGAATCGAAACGGCGTGATATCTACCGTCCTGGGCGTTCCATCCAGGATCAATTCCGCCATGCTCGTGCCCGCCGCAGGTGACGTTTTGAATCCAGTGCCGCTCAAACCGCAGGCCAGGTAGAAGCCGCCCAGGTCTGTGCCGCTGTAGATCGCGCGCTGGTCGGGCGTGATGCCGTCGCGCCCCACATGGATGGAGTGCAGGCCGCTCTCTTCGATCTTCGGAATGCGCTGCACCATCTGGTCGATCAACTTCTCCAGGAACGTCGGCGTGGGCGTCTGGTCTTCGGCATCGGGCGCTTCGCCGCGCAGCGATTCGTCCTCGCCCGCCGCCAGGATCAGCGCACTTCCCTCGGGACGGAAGTAGCAATTGATGACATCGTCGATGCAGGCTGGGATGCGACCCAGCGACGGCGGACGATGCAGGAACGCGACATCGTGCGTCCACGTTTCGATGGGAACCTCGATGCCTGCCAGCCCCGCGACATGCTTCGCCCACGGTCCAGCCGCATCCACGATGATCGGCGCATCTAACGTCCCTTTGGTTGTATCCACGCCGATGACTTTTCCTCCCGCCGTGCGGATCGCGGTCACTTCGCAATTTTGGATGAGCGTCGCACCGTGGCGTTTGGCGGCTTCGATGAACGAGTTGGTCGTCAGGGTCGCGTCGGCGTAGCCTGAGTCAGGTTCGTACGCAGCGTAATCGAAGTGATCAGTTACCAGGTCCGGGAAGAGGCGTTTGACTTCCTCCGCAGAGATGACCGACGTGTTGATGCCGATCTTCTTTTGGTTGGCAACGTTGCCGCGCAATTTGTCTTCATGTTCAGGTTTGGCGATTTGAATGAAGCCTGTCTGCTGAAATCCACATTCCCCGCCGACACGTTCCTTCCAATTACTGAAATAGAGTTGATAACTTTTGAACGTCAACTCCGATTCAGCAGCGAGATCATAGTGCATGCGGACCAGCCCGCTCGAGTGACCTGTTGCACCCGAAGCGACAGTCCTGCGGTCGAGGATCGCGACTTTAAGTCCGCGCTCGGCGAGGTGAAAGGTGATACTGGCGCCCATCACACCTGCGCCGATCACAATGGCATCGTAGATTTGAGTCATGATGTCTCCTTGGTTCGAAAACCGATGGTTGTAAATATATGGCAGCCAATATCCAAAAAATGGATCCTAAAATGCTCGGGAAAATCGTTGTACTACCCGGGAAAAAGACAAAGATGAGGAAGCCGATATCGCCGGAACTTACCACGGTTAGGTTCAACCAATAGCCAAGCGGATCCAAATAATATATACAACGGCTCCGATTCTGGCATACTTCATCTTACCATCTCCTTTGGAAATAAGTTTGACCCCCGCCTTACATTTTTCAATACTAAATTGTAGGTTTACTGCTCGGATGAAAAACATAAGATTATTTATAAATAAAGAGAGTTATTATGCTTTATGCCCTGAATGGCTGCGATTAAAACCCCATAACAAAATTGCTGCCACAAATGCCAGTAACGCGCCAATCCAAAATAAGCCGCTGAAACCGATACGTGGGATAAGATATCCACCTGCCAACGCTGTGCTTGCCCATCCCAAACCGATTCCACCTGTGGCAATCGCAGATGTGGTTGTACGCCAGCGAGGCTTCACGATCTCCTGGCTGAAAAGGTTGCGGGCGGGAGCATTAATGGCTAACATGCACAGCAACCCCACAAAGCCGAAGGTGGCCGGTATCCAATGTTGGAATATAGCCAGCGGCAGGCTTACCAGGCCGGCGCCTGCGCTTGATATAGCAAGTACACGTGGAATCCCCCAGCGAGCGAAGATGCTTGGGATGATCAGGGATATGAACACAGGCAGGAGTTGCCCCACGCCGAAGATCACACCGATTTGGGCAGCCGGCATTTGGAGGGCCTTATCGAGATACACATTGAAGAAAGCCCGCACAGACCCCTCCCCTGCTGTTTGTAGGGATACAACCAATCCAAGGAAAACAAAAAGACCCATCGGTATTGGCGCAATTTCCAATGGCTCTGAGTCCTTGATCAGATTCACAGGCTCTGCCTTTATCCACGCAATAGCACCCGCCAGATAAGCAATCGGCACCAGGCAAAGTGGATACCAATAAGGCGCGGGTTGGTCCAGTGAACTGCCAAGCCAGGTGGCAAATATATCTGGCAGAAACCCGGCCACCACACTGCCGAGGAAGCCCATTATTGCAATTACAGCACCTTGTGCCACAAACGCATGATTCCTTTCTCCGGCGGTGCTCACCTGTAATAAATAGGGGATGCTATTGACAGCGATCAACGCGGCTCCAAGCCATGCCAATATCCAGGAAAAATATAAACCGGCAGTAAGAGCGTTACCTGGCAGCCATTCAACCATAAGCAAAAAGGCGTTTCCAAGCATACTCAGAATATTGCCTGTTATCAAAGCACCTCGTAACCCAATGCGTTGACCAATCATTCCGGCTGGCAGTGCGGCTAATGCCCAAACGATCTGTCCAGAGGCAATCAGGGAACCGATAAATTGAGTGTCAAAGCCAAGCCGTAGCAGATACAAATTAAAAAGAACCCCTTGTATTCCAAAATAGGCAAAGGCGAGGAGTGCCCAGGCAGTGAGAAAGAGCCGGATGTTGCGATTAAAGGTGAATAGTACATGCCAGTCACGGAACATAGTTTACGTCTCCCATAATATATATACTCGCGGTGGGGTTGGCGTCCATCCAGCCCGCACCGATCACAATGGCATCGTGGTTTTGTTTCATGAGAGGTCTCCTTTGCCGCGATTTTGTGCGGCAGATCAGTCGAGCAGCACTTCCAGCGTGGAATTGTTTTCGGCGATTCGCACGGAGAGAATACGCACGATCCATTGATTCAGATAAAAGGCAAGTTCATGATCGTGGTGCATCATGCGGTCATAGGACTCCAGGGAAAGCCTGTACACGACGCCGGGCTCCGAGACCACAACCGTCGCGGTGCGGGATTGTTTCAGGAACAGTCCCATTTCCCCGATCATCGTGCCGCCACCCTGACTCTTGAGCCGTATGAATTTATCTTCGGATATTTCAAGGCGCGTGGTCACCTCCCCGGAATCGATGAAGTACATGCAGTCGGGTGGGTCTCCCTGGTTGATCAACACGGCATGTTGTTCCTGCTCCTGCCTTTCCAGGTAACTCATGAATCTCTCGACGTGTTCCTCGGACGGCAGCAGCCGTTTCAACTGGCCGTGCAGCGTGCCTGCGCGAATGATCGTAGAGCCGCCCTCTTCGACCAATAATTTCGATTCACACCACTCCATACCGTAGTCCAGCGTTGGCCTGATGCGTATCGCCGCATCGCCTTCGTCCAACCCGCTGAGCGCCAGCCGCGCCTGAAGGTCCTCGTTGATGTCTGTGAACAACAGATGGAACTGGTTGGCTGAAGCCAATTGTTTCAGCCGGACAAAACTAAACAGGGCAGAGGCGTCCAGGGCGCTGACGTGCTGAAAGTCCAGGATCAGGAAGCGCAATCTTTCCTGTGACTCATCCTTCAGACGTTCGTTCAATCTGTTGACCAGGCTTTGGGAGGTGCCGAAGAAAATGAATCCCTGCAAACGCAGGATCAGGATGCAGCCTCCCATGCGTTTGATCAACTGGATCTGCTCGAAGGGCCGCTCCATATTGCTTCGGTAGGATCTGCCTGTCAGTGTGTCCTTGACAATGCCGATGCGACTGTAGTTCACAACGAACAAGGCGGTGGCGATCACGATGCCTACGCCCACGCCCTGTAGAAATCCCAGCCACCCGATCACGATCAGAATGGCCCAAACCATGAGGTAATCGACGCGCGGCAGTTGATGCCACGCATCGTACAGCCATTCGACCAGGAAGGAAAACCCCACGAAGAAGATCAGGCCTCCCACAATGAATTTGGGAACCAGGGAAAGTGCAGCCGCACCCGCCAGCAGTGCGACGACAGATACCAATGCCGCAAACAGCGCCACCAGACGATTGGAGATCCCCATCCGAAACGATATGGAAGAGACGGCCAGGTGATGATATCCCACCGAACTGCCTGCCAGTCCGCCAGCGATATTGGCGAAGCCGAGCGAGATCAATTCACGGTTGAGGTCCGCATCTTTTTGCGCGATGAGTTCCAACGCGCTGGCATTGAGCAGGAGTGCCACAATACTGACAAAAGCGATGACGGCCATGTTGCCGGACTGGCTTGCGATCATTCGCCAATCCACCTGTGCCAGTAATGAAAGGCTTGGAGGTTTCCACAGGGTTCCCTGAGGGAAAGGCCCAAGAAGCAAACCCATTTCGCGCAGGTCGCTCAGGTTGAAACCGATCAGGCCAACGATGAGATAAAAAACGCCGATTGCGCCCGCAAGCAGGACCGGGTAGGTGAGTATATGTTTTGAACGGCGTGCGACGATTAACACGATTACCCCAAACACGAAGCCGGGCAGCCACAACAGCAGGTTCGCGGACGTGAACAGGGTGCCCAGTTCGGTCATCGCGGGTGTTTCCCCCAGCATCACGCCCAGCGCGCCTCGTACAAGCAGGAATCCGGTGCCGGCCACAAACCCTCCGACCACAGGGTACGGGATGAAACGAACAAAGCGGCTTAAATTGAAACCGCCAACAGCGACAAAGAACAAACCGGACAAGACCGATGCCAGAACGACTGTCATCATCATCGTTATAAATTTTGCCTCCAAGGAGGCACCGGTCATGTTTGCGGCAATGGACAGGGCGGCCAGGCTTAATATTGCGGCAGGGGCATCCTGCGGAGCACCGATCACACCGGGCATCGAACTGGTGAACGCCACAATGAGCTGCATGATGAAATTGCCCAGCAAAACCAGGCCGATCCCCCAGGCGGCAAGCGGGGCGAGTTCCCCGGAAAAGATCAGGGATGCAAGTGAAATCACCATGAACAGAACGATCACACCTTCCACCAGCCCAATGCTGACCACGGGTAACCATTGACGAAAATCGGACCTACGAATCATTTGGGAATTTCTCCTGATGGATTGATTTCAAAAGTAAGAACACTGTTGCGTCGAATTGGTATCATTCTTTCGAATATGATCCTTTATTTCCTTCAGCCTTGCCCCGTTCCATATTTTTGTTTTCTTGCCTGCAACGAAAACAGAAACGGAATCTGTACGTGTTCTTCCGGCAAGCGCCACCATCCGTCTTCGCCCTTTTCCATGAAAGGGAATTTGGCGCGTGCAGCGAAGGGAAACTCGTGCAGGAATTCGATGGTCAGACCGGCATCGATCAGTGACGTAAGGATCTCGCCCATGCCATGATTCCAAATAT
>DATHRQ010000054.1:0-5418 GCA_035465095.1 Anaerolineales bacterium
CTCGATGTGCAAAGCAAGGAATCTGGCGCCTTTACAGACGAGGATGTACAAACCCTAAGCCTGCTCGCAGATCAGGTCAGCCTTGCAATCGAAAATGCCCGCTTATTCGAAGATTCAACCAAATCACTTTCCGAACTCCAAATGGTTTTGCGACAGTCTACACGAGATGCATGGAAAAATATCACCAGACAAAAGGATCTGCTTGGGTACAGGTACAACACAATAGGCGCTTCTCCACTCAAAGAGCCGGTCAAATTGACAGATTCAGGCAAAGGCAAAGGAAAGGCCAGAGAGAAAGAAGCAGGCCGGATTGTCGTCCCGATCGAGCTGCGCGGTGAAGTGATCGGCAACCTTGTTGTCCAGTCCCCCACGAAAGACGAATGGAACGAGGATGAGCAGGATCTTATCAAGGCGGTTGCAGAACGCGTAGCGTTATCCGCTGAGAATGCGCGCCTCTTCGAGGAAACAACCCTGCGCGCAGAACGTGAACGTCTCGTCTCTGAGATCACAGGCAAAATACGAAGCAACAACGACCCGCAGACCATGATCGAAACTGCGGTCAATGAACTCAAAAATGTCCTGGGTGCGAGCCGGGTCGAGATCGTTCCACAATCTGCCGGAAAAGCCGGTAGAAACGACCCAAAGGTGTGATATGGCATATGTGATTGCAATGTCGAATGAAAAGGGAGGGGTCGCAAAAACAACTTCCACGTTATCTTTGGGCGCCGCGCTTGCTGAGCTAAATCATCGTGTCCTGCTGCTGGACCTCGATCCACAATCGAATCTGTCATTGGCACTCGGTTTTGAAACTGAAGAGGCAAGTATCACATCTGCAAACATCCTGATCGAGAATGCAACGATCCAGGCTGCCATCCGAAAATCGGATATTGAAAATCTTGACATCGTCCCCTCCAGTTTTCGCATCGAAAATGCCGAACAATTTTTACCCATGCGGACTCATTACCTCAACACGCTTCGCGACGCGCTCAAAGCTGCTTCGCTTCCCTACGACTATATTCTGCTCGATTGTCCCCCCGCGCTCGGTGCAATCACACTCAACGCGCTTTCAGCGGCCGACCTGCTCATCATCCCCACCCAGGCGGAATATTTCTCCGCATACGCCCTGCGAAACATGATGGGCACCATCCGCCGCGTACGGCAGGAGGTCAACCCCGGCCTTGCCTACCGCATACTGGTTACATTGCTCGACCGACGCAACCGCACGCACCGAAATATCTTTGAACAACTACAAACCACTTTCGGGCAGGGCGTCTTTACCACCGTCATTGAAATAGACACAAAACTGCGTGAAAGCCCCATCGCCGGGCTGCCAATTACACAATACACACCTAAAAGCCGAGGTTCGCAACAATACCGTGTTCTAGCACAGGAGTTGATCGAATATGCCAAAGAAGAAACCGATCGTCAAACGGCTCGATAGATTGTTTGACGATATAAGACACGAGGAACCGAGCGCGAAGCCTGCAAAGCCTCACGTACCTAAAGAGGCGCCTGTAGAAAAGACAGAATATCCTGTTGATGTCAGACAATCATCGCAACAACGCACACGGCCTGTCGAATCAGTTCAGTCCATCAAGCAGACGGCATCAGCCCTGGCGCTGGCCTTTCAAACAAGCCCAAACAACTGGGCAACACTTCAGGTAGAGAGCGATATAGATAAACACCAATGGAGTGAAGAGGATCAATTACTCGTTAAACAGGTAACCGACCAGCTCGCACTCGCACTTGAGAACGCACGCTTATTCCAGGATGCACAACGCCGCGTCCAGGAAATGACTGCGCTTGCTGACGTAGGCCGCGAAATCTCCGCAACCCTGCAGATCGAATCCGTACTTGAACGGATGGCCCAGTACGCGAAGGACCTGTTGCAGGCCGAGACCAGCGCCGTCTACCTGCCAGACGAAAACATTGGCGCTTGGAGAGCCGTTTCTGTGTTGGGCGTTGACGCCGAAGAGATCAAAAGCGATCCGATAAAGACAGGCCGGGGAATCATCGGTAATATCGCAGTTACAAAGGAAGGAAGGATCGTCAACAACGCATCGCAGGCAGGCGATGCAGTAATGGTCGCCGGCACAAAGACCGCAGACTTTGAACACATCATGGGCGTTCCGATCCTGTCGCTTGATCGCGTAACCGGCCTGATGGCGGTCTGGCGGACGGGAGAGGGAGACGATTTCTCGCCAACTGAGCTGGATTTCCTGACGAACCTTGCACAGCAGGCATCCATCGCAATCGAAAATGCGCGCCTATTCCAAAGCGTAAACGAAAGTCAGGGGCAGTTATCTGAAGCGCTGCGTATTGCCCGTATCGGTTACTTTGAGATCGACTGGGTTTCCCAGGAGATCACTTTAACCGATGAACTGTTTTCCCTTCTAAACACATCCGCTGAAAAAGAAGGCGGTTATCAACTCCCGCTCGATCAAACCCTGCAGAAGTTTGTTGTTGAGGATGACATTCCTGTGGCTGCACAAGCCGTGGAAGATGCGATTTCAGCCGAAGCCGAGCGAAGCGAGGTCACTTCTGAAGTTCGATACAAAACCCACGACGGCAGGATCATTTGGGTCAGTTCAACATACAAGGTTGAACGTGACAACCAGGGAAATCCTGTCAAGGTTGCCGGCTCTTCACAGGATATCACCGAACGCAAGACAAACGAGCTGACACAGGCAGCCATCACTCATATCTCTGAAAGCGCCCTTACGGCCCAAACAATGGAAGAGTTGTTCCAAACCACACACGACTCGATCAGAACTGTTCTGCCGTCCAAAAATTTCTTCGTGGCTCTTTATGACCGCGAAACCAATATGATCAACTTCCCCTACCATGCCGACGAACTCGACGACGACTGGGCTCCGCGCAAGCTCGGCAAAGGACTGACTTCCTATGTAATACGGTCAGGCAAGCCGTTACGCACCACACCGGAGATCTATGCAGACCTACATGCCTCAGGTGAAATCTTGTCAGACGGAGCACCCAGCGTGGATTGGCTTGGGGTCCCGTTGCGAAGCGCAGGCGTCATCCGCGGCGTCATGGCCGTACAGACGTATGACAAATCCATCCGTATCGATGAAAGTCAGGTGGAAAACTTCACATTGATCGGCAGTCAGACTGCTGCCGCGCTCGAGCGCCTGCAGGCACGTGAATCGCTGCAGCGACAGAACACCTACCTGGCTGCCTCCGCAGAAATCGGAAACCTCGTAACGTCAACGTTAAACATCAATACGATCTTCACCCGCACCGTCAACCTGATCGGTGACAGGCTTGGCTTTTACTTTACCGGCATCTACGAAATAGATGAAGATGGATTCCACGTCGTGCTGCGTGAAGGAACAGGCGGCGCCGGCGAAGCCATGAAGATACAAAAGCATCGCGTGGCGGTTGATTCACAGACAGTTATTGGCCAGGCGGCAGAAACCGGCGAAACATTAATTGTCAACGATGTATCCGCTGAACCGCTGTACCAACCCAATCCGTTATTACTCGATACAGAATCAGAGGTTGCCATACCCCTAAAGGTTGGAGGAAAAGTCCTCGGTGTCATCGACATCCAATCGATACAATCGCAAATATTCTCACCCAACGACGTTTCGGTTCTTCAATCGCTGGCCGACCAGGTTGCAGTTTCGATCAACAATGCCAACCTCTACGACGAATCGCAGGAACTCATTAAAAACCTGCAGGAGGTCGACCAATTAAAGAGCCAGTTCCTGGCGAACATGAGTCACGAGCTGCGCACGCCGCTGAACTCGATCATCGGGTTCTCACGCGTCATCCTAAAGGGAATCGATGGACCCGTTACCGAAATGCAAAATCAGGACCTGACCGCCATTTATAACTCCGGCCAACATTTGCTTGGGTTGATCAACGACATCCTTGACCTTGCCCGCATCGAAGCCGGCAAGATGGAACTGAACTTCGAAGAAGTAAATCTTGGCGAGATGGTTCACAGCGTCTTCTCCACAGCGAAGGGACTCGTCAAGGAAAAACCGATCCAATTGGTGGAAAAGGTCCCTGCAGATATGCCCACTGCCCGCGGCGACACGATGCGCGTCCGCCAGGTTTTGCTCAACCTGATCTCCAACGCATCCAAATTCACAGACGAGGGGTCCATCACCGTCCAGACCGAAGTTCAAACAGCGCCCAATGGCAGCCTCGAAGCCCTGATAAACATCATCGATACAGGCCCCGGCATTTCACCCGAAGGCCAGGAAAGACTCTTCAAGGCCTTCTCACAGGTGGACGGCTCTGCCACACGCAAATCAGGCGGTTCAGGTTTGGGTCTTTCGATCTGTGCCAATCTTGTTCAACTGCACAATGGACGTATCGGCGTCCACAGCGAGGAAGGGAAAGGCTCCACGTTCTGGTTCACCCTGCCTCTCTATCAACAACCCGCAGAGGATATCCCTGAGGGCAAAAAAGTCGTCCTTGCCATCGACGACGATCCGCAGGTGATCAGCTTGTATGAGCGGTACCTCAACCCACAGGGATACCATGTTGTACCTCTGACGGACCCATCCCGCGCAAAGGACCGCATTACGGAGCTAAACCCCTTTGCGGTGACCCTCGATTTAATGATGCCGGACACGGACGGCTGGACGGTTCTAACGGACCTCAAATCTGATCCGGCCACGAGGGACATTCCCATCATCATTTGTTCCATCGTCGACCAATCCGACAAGGGATTCAATCTCGGCGCGGCAGATTATCTCGTCAAGCCCATTGCCGAGGAGGATATTGTCAACGCGCTGACCCGCATCAACAAGAACGGGAACATTCACGAAGTGCTCGTCATAGACGATGACTCCAACGATCTTCGTCTCATCGAAAAAATATTGAAGGAACACGGACAATTCAATGCCACTCTGGCAAATGGCGGGCAAAAGGGCTGGGAAGCCATCAATAACAAGCCTCCCGACGCGATCATTCTCGATATTTTCATGCCAGACATGGACGGCTTCACCATCCTCGAAAAACTGCGCGAAGATGCATCTCTGCGAAATATTCCAATCATTGTGGTGAGCGGCGGCGAATTGTCCACCGGGCAGCAAAAACAATTGGAAGATTACGGACAGAGATTGATCACAAAGGGATCGCTCAAGGAAGACGACCTGATCTCAAGCATCGAAGATGCCCTCAAGCGCATCGGTGATTAGACCTAAAAATCACATCACACCAAAAGGGAAAACTTAATGTCATTTGTAATACGTTGTCTCGATTGCGGAGAAGCGGCTCCGTTCACACCCAACTCCATGCAATGCCCCAATTGTTCAAGCCAATGGCGGGAAGCGGAATACGACATTGCTGAAGTCGCCAAGACCTTTCCATCACAACTCCATAAACGTGAGTTTGATCTGTGGCGTTACCAGGAACTTCTGCCGATCCGCAACCCAAACCCTA
>DATHRQ010000055.1:0-4678 GCA_035465095.1 Anaerolineales bacterium
ACCAGTCTTGGGTTCATGTACGCCAACGGATTTGGTGTTCCTAAGGATTTTGTCCGAGCATATATGTGGTCAAGTGTGGCTGCCGCGTCAGGGGGCAACATGGCGCAAGAGAACTTAGAGTCATTTACCGATTACATGACCCCCGGCCAGGTCGCCGAGGCCCAGCGACTATCCCGCGAGTGGATGGTCAAGCATCAGAAGTGACAGCTGGCCAATGTCCGAATGGGGTCAATCTTCCCCTCTTTGAGCGGCGTTGAATCACGTCCGGAATGGATCCGAAAGCAGACCTTTGCCAAGCATACGTTCTTTGCCGAAAACCCACCGCCTGCACGGCAGGTTTTGCGAGGAACCAGTTTTCTGAGTGGGGTCAGTCGTGGGTAATTAGTATCGTCCGAAATTCATACGCCTATTCGGATACTCTTTGGATTAACCTGCTTCGCCCTATCCGGTGTTCACCGTCGTCCTGTCATCTTGTGTGCCGGCCGCTTAACCAAATCTTAAGGAATTTGTTACGGGCCGATCCACTTTCTGGAATATTCAGAAGACGGACTTGGGTGGATGAAAATGGTACGGTCTGCCGTTTTGCTTCTCGCAGATCGTGTTTCTTGTTTTTGCTAAGCTGAGCGAATCTCATGCGGCGCCTTGGTCCATGATCTGCTTGCGTTTGGAAGACGACTTGGGACGATTGGGAGCGTGAGATGGTCGAAGTCTGTTCTGAAGAAGAATTCGGGCAAATGCTGCCGATCTTCGGCACGGCGATTTTCACGAACTTTGAAGCCGAATTTCGAGTTTCCGCTGAGATGACAAAAATATCCAGGACCGGTGTTTTGGTCACGCTTGCAGAGCACGTGGATTTTCCAGATCGGTTCTCCATCCTTGTTCCAAGGCATCGCATAAACGTTGGATGCCGGTTAGCTTGGCGATATCGCAACGAAGCGGGTGTGAAGTTCGATAGTGTGATCGACCTGCCTATTGGGAACCTCGACTCTGAGGCGTGATAAAGAATGAAGATAATTCTGCCTATTTTTTTCGCGGCTTTAGCCGTTGCCGGTTGCGCGTCATCGCGCCCGACGACGGTGGTTGCCGTCGATGCGGAACCCTACCAACGCGATGCGGCACTGATTGAACGCAGTTTGCAACAGCAAAACCGCAGCGATTTTGACTGCGAAGTTCAACGAGATACGCTCACTGTCTGCGACGGCGTGCATCACCGCCTGCGCTGATCGGCCACCAGCATTGAATACCTTCCTGCCCCTAAAGTATGGGCATCCGCATGGTAATATAAGCGGTTCATCTGGGTACCGATGGAGAGGCCGAAAAACGCCCTGACGGGTATCCAGATGGAACATATTCTGAGGCATCGGTACCGAGACGGCACCGTAAGCAGGTCAATATGTACCGCCACAGTACCGAGGATCTGTTTTTCAGGCCGCCTTCTTGGTATTCGATCTGCGCAGCGTCCCGTCGGGATTGAACATCGATGCGCAGTCTGTGCGCGGCGGCTTCCAGCTCTGCCAATCCTTTGTCGCAGGGGCCCCGTTCAAAGAGTCCGCTTTGGGGTTCAGTGCGGACACCCTCAGCGCCGCCGCAAAGAGTCTGCTTCGTGCCAAAACCAGCCCTTTAGAAAGTGCTAATATATTCTACAAATCTGTCGATCATCGACCTGTCCCACCGATAATTTTCAGTATGGAATCCCCCTCCACTGATCGTCCGCGCCTTCGGAATGCGTTGCCGTCTGCAGGTATTCCCAGCTGCAAGATTACCAAGATAGCCCGCCAAAAAGTGAGGCCGGCGGTGTACCGCCGGCCCTTGGTTATCCATTATGCAATTGCGTCTGTCTGATCGTTATCAGCCGTCTTTCCCTGTTTTCCTCTCGCTTACTCGATGTGCTTCACCAATTGGTCATTTGTCTTCGTTGTATGCAGTTCTGTTTGCTTTTCGCGTTGCAGGACGCTCCGGTAGATCGACATGAAGCGTTCGCGGGCACGCTCGATCACGGTTTCCGGTTCTTCATCGCCGACCGGGCGGACGTCCTGCCAGGAGATTACCCATAGGGGCTCGTGCATTTGGCAGGATATTTCCTGCTCGACATTGATCTCATCCAGAACGCTCGGCGGGATGCCGGCCCGGGCGATGATGCCGTCAAGAACCGGTCTGTCGACCTTCGTGCCGGGTACCAGCGCATAGTTCTCCAGGATATTGTCCTGCGGCAGGTAATAACCCTCCACGACCATCGCCTTGTAGGGAACGACGAACAGGGCTCGTAATTTGAGGTCCTCGCGGACTTCGTTGCGCAGTCCTGCAGCGATGCGAAGCTCGTTGCACAGCTCAGCAAGTGGCGCCGTAAAGGATTGGTCGCCGTTAACGGAAAGCCCCATTGTGATGCCGGCCTCATCAGCCGTTTCGTGATAAATCGGGTGGCCATGAATGAGCGTGATCCCGTCGACAGCGTCCTGGGCGGACGCAGGCATTGCGGCAAACATGACGGCATAGGGCAAGTGGCGAAGTTTCATCGGTCTTCCTTTCAGGTCATCATCGTTTCGCGACGGGCGATCAGCAGTGCATTTGGCTGTTCGTTCGCCGCATCTGCCCGATAAAAGTGACAAGGGGATCTCATTTGAGCGTCAAGACAGGCATCAAGAAGTGTGTCAAAATGCATTTGATATGACTTTTTTGCACCAATTTACGGCAGTGGACCGGCATGTTCGACCTGCGACTGTTGGGCAGCTTTGAACTCGCGCAAACCGAGGGAGAGGCGCCGGTTCGCCTCGGGGCAAAGCCCCAGGCACTTCTTGCCTATCTTGCAATGTCGGCCGGGAAATCGGTACCGCGGGGACGGTTGGCCGGCCTCCTGTGGGGCGAGCGCGATGAAGAGAACGCCCGGCACAGCTTGAGCCAGGCCCTTTCGACGATCAGAGGGGCGCTCGGCCCCGACGGCAATTATCTGATTCAAGCCGCTGTAGACGGCATCCGGCTGGAAGAAGCGAATATCGACGTCGATGCGAAGAGCTTCGAGCGGTTAGCGAACAGTAAAGAGCAGGCAAAATTGCTCCAGGCGCGGGAGCTTTATCGCGGCGAGTTGCTGCAGGGATTGGATATCAGCGAACGGGATTTTGAGGAGTGGATGCTCGGTGAGCGGTACCGCCTGGCCGAGATCGCAGCAACGGCGTTCTCAAGACTGCTGGACCTGCAGATTTCGACTAAGGACTATGAAGAGGCAGTTGATACGGCCCGTGACCTGATTGCCGTCACACCGCTTGAAGAGGCTGCCCATGCTCGTCTGATCACCCTCTATGGCGCCCTGAACCGCCGAGGTCTCGCCGAATCTCACTACAATCGTTGCCGCGAACTGTTTCGTCGGGAACTTGACCGGGACCCGGGCAAGGAAATCGAGGACGCGATCAAGAGCGCCCGCGAGTACGAGCCGGGAATAGACCTGGATCCGACGTCAAATCAATTGTTCAGCGAACGTAGGCTCACGACCATACTGGCGGCGGACATTGTCGGCTACAGCCGAATGATGGCCGAGGATGAAGCCGGAACGCTTGCGTCAATAAAGGACCTCCGCAGCCGCCTCATCGATCCGAAGGTAACCTTGTATCGCGGCCGCGTGGTCAAACTCATGGGCGATGGCGCGCTCATGGAATTCGGCAGCGTCGTCGATGCCGTTAATTTTGCGATCGATGTCCAGACAACGACGATCGATCAGAACCGGGATATGCCGGACGAGCAGCAGATAAGCTTCCGGATCGGCATCAACGTCGGAGACATCATCGTTGACGGCGAGGATATCTACGGAGATGGCGTCAACATTGCAGCCCGGCTGGAAGGGCTGGCCGAACCGGGCGGGATTTGTGTTTCCGGTACGGTATATGACCACGTCCATGGTAAGGTTGGCGCCGACTTCGACGATCTCGGCGAACAGCACGTCAAGAACATTCCAAAGCCGGTACAGGCCTACAAAATCGTTTTGGACAGTCCCTCATCGAAGCCTGGATTGCGGCCTTGGATACGACGCGCATCCACTGGACCGAATTGGACTGTCATAGCCGGCCTGATTGTCGTCCTGATTGTGTTCGCCGGCTTTTCTCAATGGCTCCTGCTTCGGCCGCCGCACGACATGCAGTTGTCGGAAACTAACTCGGCGTTGCCCATACCGGACAAACCCTCAATAGCCGTGCTGCCCTTCGACAATATCAGTGGAGACCCAAATCAGGAGTATTTCAGCGATGGTATAACCAATGAACTGATTACCGATCTTTCGAGAGTTTCCGGTCTGTTTGTTATCGCCAGCAACACCTCATTTACGTACGATGGCCAAGCCGTAAGCGTATCCGACGTCGGTCATGACCTTGGTGTTCGATTTGTACTTGAAGGCAGCGTGCAGAAAGCAAGCGAACGCGTTCGAATATCTGCACGCCTTATCGACGCGACGACAGGGTTTCAGGTTTGGGCTGACCAATATGACCGCAAACTCAATGATGTTTTTTCCCTACAGGATGAAGTCGTTTCCGAAATCATTTCTGCACTCAAGGTTAAGCTCAGCCCACGCGAACGGGTCGCACTGGCCCGGAAGGATACAAACAGCCTGGAGGCCTACGACTACTTTTTGCGCGGCTATGAAATATTGAGATCTTCGCCCCAGGACGTTGCACGGATACGCGTGATGTTCGAGCGG